>DASXIL010000001.1:0-5737 GCA_036497985.1 Candidatus Angelobacter sp.
TAAAATCCGCACAGACGAGAAAAAGTGGCGAGCGAAAAAATATTTTATCATCGTTTGCCGTAGTGATAATGGCCGCCGGCAAAGGCACGCGCTTGAAGTCCAAACGGGCCAAAGTTCTCCATGAAGTTGGAGGCCAACCGCTCCTGATACATGCAATCAAGACCGCCCTGCAGCTTGCCCCTGCGAACGACATCTACGTGATTGCCGGGCATCAAGCTAAAGAAGTGCGCGCCTCTGTCGCTCATTTGGGCGTGCAGTTTGTCTTTCAGGCAGAGCAGCGCGGCACCGGCCATGCCATTATGTGCGCGCGTCCATACGTGCAAGGTTATAAGGACTTTCTGGTTTTATCGGGTGATGTGCCGCTGATCCGCATGGAAACCATCTCTCAACTCCGCAACTTTCACCTGATAGAAAACGCGGCTATGACCATATTGACGGCGGAACCACCCGACCCTTTTGGGTACGGCCGCATCATCCGTGCCAGTCAGGACAGTGATCACGTCAAGGCCATCGTGGAGCAAAAGTCCCTGAGCGAGTCGCAACTCGAAATACGAGAGACCAACTCCGGTATTTATGTATTCGCTACCGAGCCACTCTTTGACCATATTGATCGTCTGAGTACTGACAATGCGCATCAGGAGTTTTACCTCACAGATATGGCTGCGCTCCTGGTTAAAGCCAAGGCTACCGTCGTTGCGTTGAAAGCAGGCGATCCCGCGGAAGTAATGGGGGCTAACACAAGAGCCGAACTCGCATCGCTGGATGCCGCAATGCGCGCCCGCAAATGCGCCGATCTCATGGCTGCCGGTGTCAGCATCTATCGCCCGGAAACCTGCGTGATCGATAACGATGTTGAAATCGGCCCGGACACAATTCTTGAGCCCTTTGTCCAGATACTTGGCCGTACACGCATCGGGTCCGATTGCCGCATTCGCTCCTTCAGCGTCATCAGCGATTCCCAGATTGCCGACAACGTGCTGCTTCGTCCCGGTTGCATCATTGACCAATCCACTATTGCCGCCGGTGCGCAGCTTGGCCCTTATTCACACCTGCGTCCGGGAAGTGAGATCGGTGAAGGCGCGCACGTGGGCAATTTTGTGGAAACAAAAAAGACGCGTATGGGACGCGGCGCCAAAGCCAATCACCTGAGCTACCTTGGCGACTCCGACATCGGGCCGGGCGTCAACGTGGGCGCGGGCACAATTACTTGCAATTACGACGGCGCACACAAGCACATGACCGTGATTGAAGAAAACGCTTTCATCGGCAGCGACTCCACTTTGGTAGCGCCCGTTCGCATTGGAAAAGGCGCTTACGTGGCCGCCGGCTCAACCATTACTGAAGACGTTCCCGCGGACGCTCTGGCCCTGGGCCGCAGCCGCCAGACCACTAAAGAGGGTTGGGCGCGCCAACAAAGGGACGAGCGGGCCAAAGCCAAGGCCGGCAAATGAGAGCTCCGATAGGACTTTCATTGACTTTTTTGATACTAATTTCATGGTTCATCCGTCTGATCACATAGACATTTCGAAAAAAATACCCATCTGCGCTTTGCCACTTCAGGAGGAATTTTTCATGCGTCGTTTGTTTCTCGTAGTTTTCTTGTGCCTCTCTACATTTGCTTTTTCCCAGCAGAAAGCCCCCTCGCCGGAAGAGCTGCCAAAGCTTGAGCATTTGAGCGCTGACCAGGTAAATCCGCAGGTCGATCCCTGTACGGATTTTTACCAGTATTCATGCAGCAAATTTTTTGCCGCCAACCCCATTCCTCCCGACCGCGCAGCCTGGGGCGTTGCCGGCCCATTGCAACAATGGAATGAAACAGTTTTACGGCAGGCGCTGGAAGCGGCTGCCGCCAAGAAACAGCGCACTCCAGTGGAACAGAAGATTGGCGATTACTGGACGAGTTGCATGGATGAGAGCGCCGTTGAAAGCTCTTCTGCAAAGGCATTCCAAGCCGAATTGAAGCGCATTGACGATCTCAAGACAAAATCCCAACTGGTTAACCAGTTGGCGCACCAGCACTCCACCATCGGCAACGCGTGGGCTGCTGAGGACAATGCCACTTTTGCTCCCATGTTCGGCTTGTCTGCCATTCAGGATTACGACGACGCACAAAAGACCGTCGCTCAGTTTGATCAGGGCGGCTTCTCCCTGCCGGGCCGCGATTTCTACTCCAAGGACGATGCCAAGTCCCAGGAAATCCGCAAGAAATATCAGGAGCATATCGCCAACATGCTCAAACTCAGCGGAGAGTCACAGTCACAGGCCACCGCTGACGCCGCCATCGTAATGCAGATTGAAACCGAATTAGCCAATGCGGCCATGGACGTGGTGAAACGGCGCGATCCTAAAAACATCAACAACAAAATGACACTGGCGGAGTTCCAGAAGCTAGCGCCCTCGTTTGATTTTCAGCGTTACCTCACTCTGGTCCATGCGCCCGCCCAACAGACTTTTCTGGTCACCTCGCCGGATTTCTTCCGCGGCCTCGAGCACTCGATCCAGCAGCATTCGCTGGCCGACTGGAAAGCCTACCTCAAGTGGCAGTTGGCGCATGAATCCGCGCCGTACATGGGCAAGGCGTTCGTCAATGAAAACTTTAATTTCTTCGCGCACACGCTTGCCGGCACGCCGGAGCTTTCGCCGCGCTGGCGGCGCTGCGTCCACTCAACTGACAATGCACTGGGTGAAGCGCTTGGCCAGGCCTATGTTGCTCGCGCCTTTCCGCCGGACAGCAAAGAGCATGTGCTGCGCATCGTGAAGGCCATTGAAGGCGCACTGGACCAGGACATCACCAATGTGACCTGGATGACCGACGCCACGAAGAAGCAAGCCAGCGTCAAACTCCATGCCATCCTGGATAAAGTTGGCTATCCGGATAAGTGGCGCGACTACTCCACTCTGCAAATCACGGCCAATAATTATCTGGAAAACATACACCGCGCCACTGCTTTTGAGTTCAATCGCTGGCTGCAAAAAATCGGCAAGCCCATTGACCGTTATGACTGGACCATGACGCCGCCCACGATTAACGCTTATTACGATCCTCAATTTAATACCATTAACTTCCCTGCCGGAATTCTCCAGCCTCCTTTTTTTAACGCCAATGCGGACGATGCGACCAACTTTGGCGCTGAAGGAGCTGTGATTGGCCATGAAATTACCCATGGCTTTGACGATCAGGGCCGCAAGTTTAACGCCGAGGGAAATCTCCACGATTGGTGGACTCCCGAGGACGCCAAAAACTATGACGAGCGGGGCAAGTGCATCTCAGACGAATACACACAGGAAATTCCTGAAGCCGGCGTCAAGCAGAACGGGCTTCTTACCCAGGGTGAAGACACTGCAGACAACGGCGGCCTCTACCTGGCCCTCATTGCGCTTGAGAACGATTTGAAGCAGCAGGGAAAAACACTTGAAACCAAAGGTGACGATGGCCTGACTGAGGTGCAGCGGTTTTTCCTCTCATTCGCCAATAACTGGTGCTCGCAGTTGCGCCCTGAAGTCATGCGCACCGCGGTCCTCACAAATCCTCACTCAATTCCCAAGTACCGTGTGAATAACACGATCGCTAATATGCCGGAGTTTGCCAAAGCGTTTGGCTGTGCTAAAGGCAAGCCTCTGGTGCATGAGAACGCCTGCCGCGTCTGGTAAGAACTACGCGCATTTTGTTTGCTCTGGGTGGCGTCAGCTCTCGATTTTGACGCCACCCGGCAGCAGACTTAGCCATCTCATTTCATGTGGGAGGTGGCGTATGGCAGAGCGCAAAGGGCCCAAGGAAATTTCTCCTCGGGGACGGCAGTCCGGCAAAGACATGTCGAAAAAAAGCCCGAACCCGCACGGCGAGAGCAAGATCCTGCAAATGCCCATCCGAACACAGCAGCGCAATGAAACCTCCGGCAAAAACGTTCCCAAGGTCCCCAACACGATTGGCGGCAACCTGAATCCCTCAGTCGCGCATGACTTTGAGAACCGCGCAGTCAGCCCCAAAAATGCCGAGGAGAAACGGCCGCGGGTGAGGGAAATCAAGCGCAAAGACGCCTGAGCCGGCGTAGCTTCGGCTTCAGCAGGTAGTGTCTCAGTTAGAGGGTAACGACAATCTCTCCTTCTGTCTTCCTGAGCAAGTGTGAGTCCCGCTTGCGGGACGAGTGCGCGTCGAAGGATCCCGAGGATACGTCCTTTGCCCATGCGGTTTCAGGGAATTCTCTCCACTTTGTCTTAGAGAATCTGCTTGTCTACAACGAAATAGCAGGTGTCGGTAGAACTCCCTGGCGCAGCATGGCGAACGATACGGTGTCGGGATCCTTCGACGCGCACTTCCCTTCGCAAGCTCAGGGCCGTGCTCGCTCAGGAAGACAGAGAGATACTGTATTCAACCAAACTGAAACACTACCAATGCTTAGAGCTGTTCCCCTTTCGGCCCATGGCCTCGATGCGGCGGCCTTGCTAGACTATCGCTGATGCCAGCTTCCAAAGCAGCGTCCAAAATCTCCCAAGCCAAGATCTTTGAAGCAGTGCTGGAGCGTACTGCCGACCGCCTGCGTTGGGTGATTGCGCGCATTCCTTTTGACGCCGCCAAAATCTGGGGCAAGCGCGGACAAATGAAAGTTCAGGGTGAAATCAACGGCTTTGGTTTCACCGCCACTCTTTTTCCTGACGGCCAAGGTAATCACTTCCTCATCGTCAACAAGAAGATGCTGTCTGGTGGCAAGACCGCAGCAGGACTGACGGCAAAATTCCGGCTCCAGCCGGATACAACTCCACGCGTAACTGTTTCACCGCCGCCGGAGCTGTTGCGCGAGTTGGGACAGTCAAAGCGCCTGCTCAAGTTCTTTGAATCGTTGAACCCATCGCGGCGACATGAAATTGCCAAATGGATTGCGCAGTGCAAAACCTCCGACGCTCGAAAGCGCAGGTCTCAGCAGCTTGCCGAATGGTTCATGGAGACCATGGAAGCCGAGCGCGAGCTGCCGCCCATTTTGCAACTGGCTTTTCGCCAGAATCCCAGGGCCAGAGAGAAGTGGGAGCAAATGTCGCCGTCGCATCGGCGGGCGCATCTTTTCAGCATATTTCACTATCGCGAACCGGAAGCACGGGCGCGGCGGCTGGCCAAGGTGATCGATCAGATGCTGGGTAGGAGGTCTGAACAGGGAAACGAAGAGGATTTCAGCTAAACCGACTAGGGCAGGCCGTTGTCATTTCCGATCCACTCTTCTGAAGAGTGAGGAAAACTCTTCTCCCGGCCAAGACTGGCCGCCGGCAGCTTCCTGCACGATGCCATCGTCCACCCACTGATGGCCGCAGGCATCGCAGCTCCACTGGAACTTGGCCGTGGGAGGGGGCTCCGCCAACATCGAGTCTCGTCTTTCCAGCACCACCGTCGCCGAGTGGCACTTCGGGCACAGAATGGCGTAGTCATTCTCCTCGTCGGGATCTTTTTTGTCGCTCCAGAGGGCGACGCGCGCGCCCTTCAGGACGGTGAGTGCGCGCCTGCGGTCAACGTCCCGGATTTTCAGGCTGACCGAGCCATCAAATCTGCCCCGGAATTCTTCCAGGTGCATGACGTTGTCCGGGCCAAGGAAGGAAGGAATCCCGGCCGCGGACAAAGCTCCCATCGTGAGCCTGGCAGCCTCGGCATTGGCCGGCCAGCCATCGATTCCAAGGTTTATCAGCCCCTCATCATCGGGCGGCTCGGCCCGTAGAGGCGCAGGCGGCTCCAACTTGAGCCGGACAGTGAAAC
>DASXIL010000002.1:0-2804 GCA_036497985.1 Candidatus Angelobacter sp.
GTACGGGCAGACCCTGCCGGCGCCAGTCCTCGATTGCAGCAGTCCCTACCTTGATGCAGTGCGCCTCCTCGGAAAGAGGACCGCCGAACTTCATCTGGCACTGGCTTCAGATCCGGCCGATCCAGTTTTTTCGCCTGAACCGTACACGGCTTCGTTTCAGCAAGCCTTCAAGGAGACCCTTCAGACACTGACAGAGCGGAATCTCGCTCTCCTCAAAATGAAGTTACACGATCTGCCTCCAGAGTTACGTGAGCAAGCAAAGGACTTGACGGCTCGGCAGAATGAGATCATGCAGAGATATGACGCGGCGCTCGCCCATCCGATCCAGGCGATGCGGACTCGTATTCACGGCGATTATCACCTTGGCCAGGTTCTGTACACTGGATCCGACTTTGTGATCATCGACTTTGAAGGCGAGCCGGCGCGGCCGATATCGGAACGCCGCGTCAAGCGCAGTCCCCTACAGGACGTCGCTGGGATGTTGCGCTCCTTTCATTATGCTGCATTCTCTTTTCAACTCGCCTCGTTGGACGAGATGACCCCAACAGAAATAAAAGACTATGAGGTGAGAATGTGGGCAGAAAGCTGGTACGCATGTGTCGCAGATCGGTTTCTGGGCGCATATTTCGAGAACGTCGGCGGAGCTTGCTTTATTCCTGCAAATCGCAACGAACTTTCGACTCTGCTGCAACTTCATCTACTCGAGAAAGCTGTTTATGAGCTCGGCTATGAACTGAACAACCGCCCGGCATGGATCGCGATTCCGTTGGCGGGAATTTCCCAACTCTTGGCGCCATGAATTTTGTGGTCGAGCTGGTTTTGTCGGAAGAAGGGGTCAGCGTACTGTGACCACGCCGCTTGACAAACCTCTCGGTGCGGTTTGGTCGCCAGGTGGCGCGTGCAACTTTCTGCTCTGGGCGCCAAAGATTGAGAAGGTTGATGTTCATATTGTGCATCCCAGTGAACTTAAGGTCGCCATGCAGCCTTTGCAAGGAGGTTATTTCTCAGCTGCGGTGGAGGAAATCGCTGCCGGTGCTCTCTATCGGTACTGTTTGGACGGTCGAACGGAGCGGCCGGATCCGGCTTCGCGATTTCAGCCTCAGGGAGTGCACGGACCTTCCGAGGCAGTGGATACAGACTTTGCATGGACCGACAATGGTTGGTTCGGCATTCCCTTGGAACAGTATATCCTCTATGAAATTCATGTCGGAACATTTACGCCACAAGGTACATTCGACGCAATCATTCCGCGAATCAATGCGTTGAGGGATCTGGGGATCACCGCAATAGAAATCATGCCGGTAGCGCAGTTTCCCGGTAACCGCAACTGGGGTTATGACAGCGTCTACCCTTTCGCAGTGCAAAACTCGTACGGAGGCCCCGCGGCCCTGAAGAGACTAGTAAACGCTTGCCACCAACTGGGAATGGCCTTAGTCCTCGACGTCGTTTACAACCATCTGGGCCCAGAGGGAAACTATCTGGCGGATTTTGGTCCTTATTTTGCCGATCTTTACCGAACTCCGTGGGGCCAGGCAGTTAATTTCGATGGTCCGCAGAGTGATAATGTCCGCCGTTATTTCGTCGAAAACGCGTTGCAATGGATTACTGAATTCCATGTCGATGCGCTGCGGCTCGATGCCGTGCACGCGATCGTTGACGTATCTGCGCGGCCCTTCTTGGCAGAATTGAGCAACGTGATCCACGCGGAGGCGGGTCAGCTGAATCGCAAAGTCTTTCTTATCGCTGAGAGCAATCGAAATGATGTGCGCGTCTTGGGCCCTCGCGAGGCAGGAGGCCTGGGACTCGACGCTATATGGAACGATGATTTTCACCACTCATTGCACGCATTGTTGACCGGCGAGCAAAACGAATACTACCAGGACTTTTCAGGCATCGGAAACTTGGCCCGCGCCTTTCGTAAAGGGTTTGTGTACGAGGGGCAATATTCCAAGTATCGGCAAAGGCGTCACGGCAGCTCTTCGCAGCAGATTTCGGCCCACCGCTTCGTTGTGTTTTCGCAGAATCACGATCAAGTGGGAAACCGCAGTGTAGGTGACCGTCTGGCACAACTCGTATCGTTTGAGCAACTGAAGCTCGCCGCGGCTACCGTCCTATTCTCCCCATATGTTCCATTGTTGTTCATGGGCGAGGAATATGGCGAACCAGCGCCGTTTTCCTACTTTGTCAGCCACCTTGACCCTGCGCTCGTCGAGGCAGTGCGCACCGGAAGAAGAGCGTATCTGACGAGGTTCCAGTGGAGCGGAGAGATGGCCGACCCTCAAGATGAAAGGACCTTTCTCCGCTCAATACTGCATTGGCAGTTGCGGGCAGAGGGTCATCATCGCCTGCTAGGGTATTTCCATCAGGAATTGCTTCGCTTGCGACGAGATCTCCCGGCGCTAGCCCAGTTGGATAAAGATGCTTTGGAAGTCATCGAGTTCGAGGATGCAAAAGTAATCTTTGTTAGAAGGTGGAATGCATCAAGCCAGGTCTTGGCTGTGCTTCATTTTGGTGACGAACCAAGCCAGTTAAGCATGCCAGTTCCGGCAGGTTCCTGGAAAAGGAAGGTGTATTCGGCGGAGTCGCGCTGGGGTGGCAGAGGAAGTCAAGCCTCTGATGTGTTGGTTTCGCCCGGAGAAATGCAAATGGTTTTCGGTCCGTGGGCTGCTGTTCTGTACGCAGAAACGTTGCCAGGCGAAAAATAGCCTTGATCAACAGTTCGTTAGAGTTCGCTGCCGGACCCCATTGCCCAGTGCCAGCCACATTCTCGCAGTGGTCACTTCAGTGCGAAGGCGGCCCGTGAA
>DASXIL010000003.1:0-3908 GCA_036497985.1 Candidatus Angelobacter sp.
CATGGGTGATGCTCCCTCCAACCAACTCCTATTGGTTGCGGCCGATGACAACAATGACCCGGGTACTCTCCAGCCCTTTTTCCCTCCGTGCAACACTCAGGTAAAGGCGAGCGCGGGCTATACGTTCTCTCATGTTGGGGATCAACTGGCAACCAAGGGCCTGACATGGGGATGGTACGCGGAAGACCTCAACAATTGCAGCTTTTACGTGCCCCAGGAAAACCCGTTTCAGTTCTTCACTGACTCGCATAGCACCACAAGCGTGAAGAATTTTTCGAATTTTGCCACTGACTTGAACTCGGGACATCTGCCTGCGGTTTCCTATATACAGCCGGCGCCGGGGCACAGCATGCATCCCGGCAGCGGTTCTCTGGATGGCGGCATAACCTGGCTTGACGGTTTCATTAAGCAGATGCAGGCAAGCCCGGTGTGGGCGAATGCCGCGATTATCGTAATCTGGGATTCGAGTGGTGGCTGGTGGGACCATGTGCCCCCACCGCAGGTCGATGCCCAGGGTTTTGGACCGAGAGTACCGATGCTGGTGATCTCACCATTCGCCAAGAAAAATTTCATCTCGCACGTTCAGATGGATGATGTTTCGATACTGAAGTTCATCCAGGGCACGTTTGGGTTGCCGCCCCTGAATGCACGAAATCAATTGGGCAGCGACCTCAGCGATATGTTTTCTTTCTGATTCCAATGTGCCAGGTGTTGAAACAAAAAGGCTGCGCTTTTCCGCGCAGCCATTTTTATAAAGCGGGTTGCGATCACCCAGAATGGGCTTCTTCTGAAACACCGAGGTAGGCGCGGCGCACGAATTCATTGTTCATCAGCATTTCCGTGGGGCCTTCCAGGGTGATGCGGCCGGTTTCCATCACATATCCATAATGAGAAATTTGCAGGGTGTAGTTCACGTTTTGTCCCACCAGAAGAATGGTAACGCCCTGGCTCGCGATGTTGGTGATGAATTCAAAAATCTCGTCGACTAGTTTGGGCGCCAGGCCAAGCGAAGGCTCATCGAGCATGAGTAGCTGAGGCTCTGACATCAGACCGCGCCCGATGGCGCACATCTGCTGCTCGCCGCCGGAAAGCGTACCGGCCATCTGGTGGCGGCGTTCTTTTAGCCGGGGGAAAAGTCCATAAATCCGTTCGAGGCCGGGATGCGCCTTGGGGCGAAATTGGCGAAGAAAACATCCCATCAAAAGGTTTTCTTCAACGGACATGCCGGGCCAAAGCTGGCGGCCTTCCGGTACCAAGCTAATGTGTCGCCGCACGCGATCGCGCGTGGAAAGGGAAGTAATGTCATCGCCATTGAGCAGCAGGCGGCCTTTTTTTGCCCGCAGCATGCCGGCAACGGTATTGAGCGAGGTCGTTTTTCCCGCGCCATTGGAACCAATGATGCAGGTGACCTTGCCTTTGGCTACCGAAAAGGAGACGCTCCAAAGGACCTGGGTGGCGCCGTAGCTGACCTCAAGGCCTTCGGCGATGAGAAGCTTGTCATTTTGATTTACGTCAGCCGGCGGTTCAGCCACTCTTTTTGTCCTCAAAATTGCTTTTGCCCAGATAAGCTTCAATCACTGAAGGATCGTTCTGAATGTCTTCCGGCTTTCCTTCCGCCAGCTTGCGGCCAAAGTTCAGCACGGTAATGCGGTCGCAGACCGACATGATCGCTTTCATGTCATGCTCCACATACATAATGGTGGTCCCACCTTCGCGCACCCGCTGAAGTAAGCTCATCATGGCGCGTGTCTCTGCGCCTGTAAGGCCGCCGCAAATTTCATCGAGCAGCAGCAACTCAGGGGTAGTGGCCAATGCGCGCGCTACTTCCAGCCGTTTTTGCTCGCCCAGAGAAATCGCCGAAGCCAGAATATTAGCCTTGTAGGCAAGCCCAACCAGCTTCAAGGTTTCCATGGCATGTTCTTTGGCGATGGATGTTCGCGTTACCGCGCGGCGGCCATAGTGCACGGCCAATTGCACATTTTCAAGCACCGTCATGGCTTTGAACGGTCGTACCACTTGATGGGTCCGGGCCACGCCCTTTTTTACCAGCGAAGCTGAATCCATGCCGGTGACATCCTTGCCGTGAAAATGGATCTGGCCGCCGGAGGGACGGACTGCGCCGGTAATCAGGCTGAAAAGCGTTGTCTTGCCGGCGCCATTAGGACCTATGAACCCGCAGATCTGTTTTTCCGGGATATCAAAGCTCACGTCCTTCAACGCCGCCACGCCCCCAAAGTACTTTGTCAGCGCCTGGACTTCCAGAATCTTCACTTTTTCTCCTCACCCGGGGTCCCCGGCGAGCCCGGTTTTGGCTTGCTGGGGTGGAAAGAGCCGGAAAAGACGCCGCAAGAGACCCAGCAGGCCATCAGGCTCCAGCAAGATGATCACAATCAATAGTGAACCATAAATCAGCAGGTGAAGATTGGGAAACTTCACTGATATCTGCTCTTCCACCATGCCATAAATCACTCCGCCCAACACCGGTCCCCAGACGGTGCCAATGCCGCCAATCACTGGCATCAGCAGAATCGAAATTCCAGTCGAGAAGGCAAATACGTCGCCGGGATAAAAGAACGCCGCGCGCCGCGCATAGATACCGCCTGCAATGCCGGTGAGTCCGGCGGCAATGGCATGCACCCAAAGCTTGGACGTGTACGCATTCACGCCAAGATCAGCCGCCGCATCCTCGTCTTGCTTGATAGCGCGGAGCGCCAGACCGAACTTGCTGTTCGCGATAATCGTGGAAACAAGCACCGCCAGCGCCACCGCCGCAATGGCGGAATAATAATGCTCATTCTGGCTGAAAGGCTGGTCTTCAGTGATGCGATAGCCGCTCGATCCGCCGGTGACATCGAGATTATTCATCACCACGCGGACGGCTTCCGTCACGCCGATGGTGGCGATGACGAAATAGGGGCCGCGCAGGCGGAACGTAGGCAGGCCAATCAGGAAAGATGCCAGCATGGCAATGGCGGCGCCGCCAATGAACCCGAAATACGGGCTGTGTCCGGCATGCATGAGCAGCGCTGTTGTGTAAGCACCCAGTCCAAAGAAGACGGCAAATCCGAACGAAACCTGCCCTGCCATACCGCCAAGCAGGTTCCATGCCAGGCTGGTGGTGGTCCATACAGCGGTGATAAACAGCAGCCGTATGAGATTGTCGCCGGGATTGGTTTTAGGCAGTAACAGGAGGACTGCCAGCAGCAGCCACGGCAGAATGATTTTGAGCCAGCCAACAACCCCGGAAGGCCGCTTCATGCGGCTTTCCATTTCCGATTGAACAGACTTGACAGTCCCTTTGGCAGGATCAGCAGCACTACCACAAGCAACGCAAACGGGATCACCTGCTGGTAGCTTGGTGGCAGATAGTGAAAGCTCCATCCGTGCCAATAAACCGGCAATGGAACATTGATGCTAAACGTTTCCAGGAGAGCCAGCAGGATTGCTCCCAGCGCGACCCCGGAAACGGATTCCAGACCGCCGAGGACGATGATTACGAAGGAGCGCAACAGAAAAGGCCGTCCGAAGTCGGGACTAAAGGAAAAGAGCATACCGAGCAGGCCGCCGGCAAATCCTGCGAATGCCGTTCCCACGCCGAAGGTGAGGCGCGCAGTTTTTTGATCGTCAACGCCGACAATTTGCGCGGCATATGGATTTTGGATCAGGGCGCGCATGGACCTGCCAAACCAGCTGCGATGAAACACGATTTGCAGGACAATCATGCAAACGACTGCCGCGGCAAATACGACCAGATTTACCTTGGGAATGGAAATCTGGCCGATCTGCACGGAAGAAAGCGTCAGAGGCGTGAGAATCGACTGGTCTTCATTGCCCCAGACAAGATAAGCAATATTCTGCAGGACCAGCCAGAAGCCGAACATCAGCAGCAAAGAGGCGAGCGTGGGGGT
>DASXIL010000004.1:0-6540 GCA_036497985.1 Candidatus Angelobacter sp.
CCGGGATCATCCATACCGTGCGCGAGCGCGTTTTGGGAATCGAGCGCGTCACCCTCTCCGTCCATTGTCATAACGATCTTGGGTTGGCTGTCGCCAATACGATTGCCGCCATCAATGCGGGCGCGCGGCAGGTGGAGTGCACCATCAACGGCATTGGCGAGCGCGCAGGCAATGCGTCCCTGGAGGAAATTGCCATGGTGCTGAGCGTTCGCCAGGCGCAACTGCCATATCAGACCGCCATCAACACACAGAAGATTTATCCGGCCAGCTGCCTGCTGGCGGAAATTGTCGGCTTTACGCCGCAGCCGAACAAGGCGATTGTCGGCCGCAACGCGTTTGCGCATGAAGCCGGCATTCACCAGCACGGGGTAATAGCCAACCCGTTGTGTTATGAGATCATGACGCCGGAGTCCGTGGGCGTGCCGGGCAATAACCTGGTTCTGGGCAAACACTCAGGCCGCCACGCGCTGAGCAAACGGCTGGCGGAGCTGGGCTACAAGGCTTCGGGGCCCGAACTGGATTCGGTCTATACGCGTTTTATGAAGCTGGCGGAAAGCAAAAAGAAAATTTATGACCAGGACTTGCTCTCGCTGGTCCCAATGGCAACGCGGCAACGCGCCGCTGCCAAGGCAACAAGCTAAATCCAACAAGAAAGTGGTGTCGAACCCATGCGCTTTAATTTGACAGTTCTCCCGGGTGACGGTGTTGGTCCTGAAGTTGCGCGCGAGGCGTTGCGTGTGCTCCGAGCGCTCAGCCAATTTTCCGATTGTGAATTTGTGTGCCAGGAGAAGGCAATTGGCGGCGCGGCCATACGCGCCCATGGCACGCCGCTGCCGGAAAGCACGCTGGCTGCCTGCATGAACAGTGACGCGGTCTTTCTGGGCGCGGTGGGCGCGCCGGAATATGACCACCTGCCTACGCAGCAAAAACCGGAAGCAGGATTGCTTGCTCTGCGGACGGCACTGGGCGGTTTTGCCAACCTGCGTCCCGCGGTTTCATTTGCGGCGATTGTGGATTGCTCTCCATTGAAGAAGTCGAAGGTGGAAGGCGCGGACATCCTGTTTGTGCGCGAATTGCTCGGCGGGCTCTACTTTGCCGAGCCGCGCGGCTTTGATCACGAAGGCCGCAGCGCTTACAACACCATGCGGTACTCCACGGAAGAGATTGAGCGCGTGGCGCGCGTGGCGTTTGAGCAGGCGCGCTCTCGCCGCAAGAAGGTGACATCTGTCGACAAGGCAAACGTGCTGGAAACTTCGCAGCTCTGGCGCCGCACCGTGACAAAGATCGCAGCAGGGTACCCTGACGTGAAGCTCGACCACATGTATGTGGACGCGTGCGCGATGCACCTGATCACCAATCCCACGCGCTTTGACGTGGTGCTCACAGAAAACCTGTTCGGCGATATTTTGTCCGACGAAGCCGCCGCTATTACCGGTTCGCTGGGCATGCTGGGTTCGGCCACGGTTGGCGGCACGGTGGACTTATATGAACCGGTGCACGGCTCCGCGCCGGACATCGCGGGCAAGGGCGTTGCCAATCCAATGGGAGCGATTGCTTCCGCGGCCATGTTGCTGCGCCTGTCGGCCGGCATGCACCATGAAGCCGCCGATCTTGAAGCCGCGATCCGCGAAGTGCTGGATGCAGGATATTGCACGGCGGACCTGGCCGCACCGGGCAGGCACGTGGTGAGCACCAGTGAGATGGGAGACCTGGTGGAGCAGCGCTTTGTGGGAATGCTGGACCGGCGCTTTTCATATCACGCCGTATGAAATTTGAACCATGATTGCACGAACTCTATTTGACAAAATCTGGGACCGCCACGTGGTCTGCAAGGGGCCTGAAGGCTCGTCCATTCTTTATATCGATCTTCATCTGGTGCATGAGGTGACTTCACCGCAGGCATTTGAAGGTCTGCGGCAGGCAAAGCGCAAAGTCCGCCGGCCCGATCTTACGTTTGCCACGCTTGACCACAACATCCCGACCACCGGTAACCGAATGGTGCTGGAGGACGCGCTGGCGCGCACGCAGGTGGAAGCGTTGCGCAAGAATTGCCGGGAATTTGGCGTTCCCTTGTTTGACCTGGATGCGCCGGAGCAGGGCATTGTTCACGTGATTGGACCGGAACTGGGACTCACGCAGCCGGAGATGACGATTGTCTGCGGTGACAGCCATACCAGCACGCATGGAGCGTTCGGTGCGCTGGCCTTCGGCATTGGCACGTCTGAAGTGGAACACGTGCTGGCTACGCAGTGCCTGGTGCAGAAGAAACCAAAGTCGATGCTGGTGCGCTTCACCGGCGCGGCCGGGTCGGGGGTCACTGCGAAAGACATGATCCTGGCGCTGATCGCGCAGATCGGAATCGACGGCGCAACCGGCCATGTGATTGAGTATGCCGGCGAGGCCATCCGCGCGCTTTCTATGGAAGCGCGCATGACCGTCTGCAACATGAGCATTGAAGGCGGAGCTCGCACGGGAATGATCGCGCCGGACCAGACGACCTTCGCTTACCTGAAGGGCCGGCGATTTGCCCCGCAAGGCGAGGCGTGGGAAAGAGCCATGAAACAATGGGCCACGCTCAAAAGCGATCCGGGCGCAAAATTCGATGCGACGGTCGACATCAATGCCGCGCAGATTGCTCCGTTCGTGACCTGGGGCACTAATCCGGGAATGGCGGCGCCGGTGACAGGTGAAGTGCCTGATCCAGATGGGGGCGCAAATGATTCTGAGCGTAGCAGCATTGCGCGCGCTCTGGAATATATGGGCCTCAATCCGCACACGCGCATTGAGGACATTGCGGTGGACCGCGTGTTCATTGGCTCATGCACCAACGCGCGCCTGGAAGATATCCGCAGCGCGGCGCGGGTGGTGAAAGGCTACAAAATTTCCAGGAGCGTGCAGGGAATGATTGTTCCGGGCTCGCAACAAGTGAAGCGGGCGGCGGAAAAGGAAGGCCTGCACCGCATCTTCACTGAAGCAGGCTTTGAGTGGCGCGAATCCGGCTGCTCCATGTGCCTGGGCATGAATGCCGACCGGCTCAAGCCGGGCGAGCGTTGTGCTTCCACCAGCAACAGAAATTTTGAAGGCCGCCAGGGCGCGGGCGGACGGACGCACCTGGTGAGTCCAGCAATGGCCGCCGCGGCCGCAGTGGCCGGACGTTTTGTGGACGTACGCAATTGGCACTACAAGGACTGACATGCAGAGCTTTACTGTTCATACCGGGATTGTGGCCGCGCTTCCGCGCGACAACGTCGATACCGACCAGATCATTCCCAAGCAGTTCCTGAAGCGGATTGAGCGCACAGGCTATGGCGACGTTCTCTTTTTCGACTGGCGCTATGATCGCGACGGCAAGCCGGAGCCGGGGTTTCCGCTGAACGCTCCGCAATATAGCGACGCAACGATTCTTCTCGCCGGAAAGAATTTTGGCTGCGGTTCGTCGCGCGAGCACGCGGTCTGGGCGCTACGTGATTACGGCTTCCGTGCGATCATCGCTCCGTCGTTCGCGGACATCTTCGCCAACAATTGCGTGAAGAACGGCGTGCTGACGGTGGTGCTGCCGCCGGCTGAAATTGCGCAGTTGCTGTCCCGCGATGCTGCCGGACTTAACCGGTTGAAGATCGACCTGGAACAGTGCCAGGTCTCATGGAATGGCGGCTTTCAGGCGCGATTCGAAATCGATCCGTTCTCGCGCACTTGCCTGCTGGAAGGGCTGGACGAGATTGGCGCCACGCTAAAGCGGGAAGCAGAGATCGCGAAGTACGAGCGGCGGAGGAGGAACGCCCCAGCCCAGATCTCTAATTGATAGACCTCCGTGAGCGAAAGGGAATTTGGCCGCTCTTTCATCAGGAAGCGGGCAGCGTAGCGAGCAACTGGTCGTGTGGTTCGACTGCGTGATTGTGGTTTATATTAGAGTTCTGATTAAGTGTTTCTCTCGAAGGGAATACGGGCCGAGCAATCGTATTGACTTCGCGTCTGAACAATGATGCCATTCTCGCGAAATGCTTGTTCGAGGACTTTTTTCAACCTCAGATCCTCGTTAATCTGGAGGACGACCTCCAAAGTGGGTTTGAGATGAAACGTCTCGCCAACGCGATCCAATCGGAGCTGTCCATTAAAATAGTTCCAGGAACACGCGGAGATCCCGTCAAAGAGATCAATCCGAAGTCTGCATCCGTCTTGGTTGACTAGAACCATTCCCTTCTGCCGTTGAAACCCTGACGCCTTTTCGCGGATAAGATCTACGACTTTCAAGGCGCTAAGACGACCTTCTTTGTCAGCTGGCTCCCCCGCGGTTCCTCCACCAAATAACCGATTCAAGAATCTCATAGTGATCTCCCAAGATAGCGGCACAGACTAACACACCAACTAAGGTCCAACAAGGGTATGTAATCCGAGTGCCTAGCACCTGGTTGTC
The DNA here is from genome assembly GCA_036497985.1 of Candidatus Angelobacter sp. Classification (GTDB taxonomy): domain Bacteria; phylum Acidobacteriota; class Terriglobia; order Terriglobales; family Acidobacteriaceae; genus Angelobacter. The sequence goes on from DASXIL010000004.1 coordinate 4,415, forward strand.
TTGGCCCGTAGCTTCCTTCTATCCTTATCCCATGCAGCAGCCGCAAAATGCGCCCGCCATCCCCGGGCTCCAATCCGGCAAGAAGGCGTTGCTGGTCTTCTTTGAAACCGATTGTCCCACGTGCCAGTTGGCGCTGCCTTATCTGAATGCGCTAAAGCAGGGCTCCATTCAGGTGATTGGGCTTTCGCAGGATGATGAGCGCACGACGCGCGAGTTTGTGAGCCAGTTGAAGATTTCTTATCCGGTCGAGCTGGATTCAGGGCTGAAGATTTCGCGGGCTTACGATCCTCACAATGTCCCGACGTTTTATCTCCTCGACGAAAGCGGCCAGGTGCAGCAGACGCTGGTGGGTTTCGATAAGCAGGGCTTGAATGAACTGGCCGAGGCATTAGGCCAGCTGCCAATCGCTCCAGCGGATGATGGCGCGCCGGCCTGGAAGCCGGGATGCAGTTCGCGGCACCTTGAGCCGGAAGCGCAGGACACAGAGCAGGGAAAGGCCCAGGAATACGGCGTGAAGATGCTGCGCCGCACGGGCGATCCTGCCACTCATATCACGCTGCGCGACGATGAAGATCCTTTTGAATATTGCCGGCAAAAATTTGGAGATGCGCTGCCGGTGATTCCGCCGACCGTCGAAAAAGTAGAGGCGATGGTCAAAGCCAGCGGGTTGGCGCCGGAGACGGTGATTGCGCGCGTGCCGCCATTTTATGGCGAAGCGACGGTGGAAAAGATCGCGGCCAACGCGGTGATGGCTGGATGCGAGCCGGAGATGATGCGCGTGCTGCTACCGCTGCTGCGCGCCGCGTGTGATGAGCGCTTCAACATCCACGGCGTGCAGGCAACGACGCACTTTGCTGCGCCGCTGGTAATGATCAATGGGCCGGTTCGTAAAGAGCTGAAATTTTGGTCGAAGCAGAACGTTTTTTCCAACGTGGCCCGGGCCAATAGCTCGCTGGGCCGGGCATTTCAGTTGGTCCTGCTGAACATTGGTGGAGGAAGACCGGACGGAATCGACATGTCGGCACTGGGAAATCCTGGCAAATTTTCTTTCTGCATCGCCGAAAATGAAGAAGAGAATCCGTGGGAGCCTTTCCATGTGACGCGCGGACTCAAACGCGAGCAGAGCGCGGTGTCACTGTTTGCGGCGGAGCCGCCTCGCGGCGTGAGCGAGCATACCGCGCCCGCAGGCAAGACCGTTTTGGAGACGATTTCATTCGCGCTGGCCACGGTGTGGAGTTACCGCACATGCCTGATGCCGGAGGCAATTGTGATTCTTTGCCCCGAGCATGTAAAGACCATTCATCGTGATGGCTTTACCAAGGAACAGGCACGGCAATTTCTGTTCGAGAATACCGGGATACCGGTGCGCCATTACTCAAAAGAAGAGCGCGCAGAAGGCACGCAGCTGGCGGCGAATTACAAAGAGATCACGGTACGCGGAGAAAAATGCTATCAGAAGTTCCGATCACCTGAAGCGATCAGCATTTTTGTGGCTGGAGGAACAGCAGGGAAGTTTTCTGCTGTGATCGGCAGTTGGTCAACCGGCCCCGCGGGCAGCCAGATGGTTACATATCCGATCGCTGATAAATGACAAATAGGAGAAATGCATGCCACTAACGATTGTTCATCCTGGAAATGAAAGCGTACCCAAGGCGGCAACGCCGCCGGCGCGGTTGAAGAGCCTGGCGGGAAAAAAGATCGGGCTGCTCGACATCAGTAAGCCGGGCGGCAGCTTCTTTCTTGATCGGCTGGAAGAAATCTTGCGAACGAAGCATGGCGTGGCCGATGTGCTGCGCACGAAGAAGCCGACGTTCTCAAAGAACGCTCCGCCGCAGATCATCGAACAACTGCGAGCTATGGACGCGGTGGTGGAAGGGCTGGCGGATTGAGGTTCGTGCACAACGTGCAGTTTGCACGACACGATTGGCTTAGAGAATCTTGGGATTCCTGCAGTGCCCATTGCCACCACGGAATTCACGGCTCCCGCGCGGGTGCAGGCCAGCGCGCTGGGACGCGCGGGCTTTGACGCCGTTTATGTGCAGCATCCGATTCAGGACCAGACGCCACAGCAGATTGCGGCGCGAGCAGATGCGGTTGCCGAAGAGATTGTAAGAAGGCTGACGGTG
>DASXIL010000005.1:0-2377 GCA_036497985.1 Candidatus Angelobacter sp.
CACCAGCCCAACTTTTTTTGGGGACATCGTCGACCATCTCGGCGCATCGGAATTGGCCTGTGAAAAAGATGGACACTGGCGGCGCGTGGTCTTTGAAAAGCCATTCGGCAATGATCTGGGATCGGCCAAAGCGTTGAACCGCCAGGTCAGGAAGGTGTTGACCGAACACCAGATTTTCCGCATCGACCACTACCTTGGCAAAGAGACGGTGCAGAATATTCTGGTATTCCGTTTCAGCAATGGCATTTTTGAACCCATCTGGAACCGGCGTTACATCGATCACATTCAGATCTCCGTGGCGGAAACCGTGGGCGTGGAAAAACGCGGCGGTTACTTTGATATGGCCGGAACGCTTCGTGATATGGTGCCGAACCACCTCTTCCAATTGGTGTCACTTACGACGATGGAGCCGCCCATCTCGTTCAACTCAACCGCTGTTCATGACGAGCAAGCCAAAATATTGCACGCCTTGCAGCCTTTCAGCGAGGAAGACGTATTGCATTGCGCCGTCCGTGGGCAATATGGCGCCGGAGTAATCAAGGGCGAGCGTGTGCCGGCATATCGAGCGGAAGAAGGCGTGCCGCCTGAATCGAAAACGGAAACCTTTGTCGCGTTGCGGCTGATGATCGACAACTGGCGCTGGGCCGGCGTGCCTTTTTATCTGCGCACCGGTAAAAGGCTGGCCGCACGCCACACTGAAGTGGCAGTGCAGTTCAAACGCGCGCCTCTCGTGCTGTTTCGCGACACCCCGGTCAATAGCCTGGACGCTAACCAGCTCATTATCCGTATTGCACCAGACGAAGGCATATCGCTACGGTTTGGGGCCAAGATTCCTGGCGCGCAAATGAAAGTGGGCGAAGTTGAGATGGATTTCAACTATGGTGATTATTTCGGCACCACGGCCAATACCGGATATGAAGTGCTTCTCTATGACGGAATCATGGGCGACCAGACGCTCTATCAGCGTGCAGACATGGTAGAAGCGGGCTGGACTGTCGTTGATCCTATTCTCGACGTGTGGAAAGCACTGGCCGCCCGCAATTTTCCGAACTATGCTGCCGGATCCTGGGGTCCGGCAGAAGCCACTGACATCATCGCGCGCGACGGCCGTTCCTGGAGAAAGTTCAGGACTTAGCGCAGCGCGGATTCACAAGTTTCGACCAATGGGACTAGAGGTCAAAATCCTTCCTGATAGTGCTGCCCTCGCGCAGACGGCGGCACAGGAGTTTCATCGCCTGGCAGAGGCCGCTGTTCAGGAACTTGGCCGCTTTTCCGTGGCGCTGTCAGGCGGCAACACTCCACGCACCGTTTATTTACTCCTGGCCAGCGAGCATAAAGAATTGCCATGGGACCGCATTCATATCTTTTTCGGCGACGAGCGCCACGTTCCACCGGACGATCCTGACAGCAACTTTCACATGGCGAGCGAATCGCTTTTAAGCAAAGTGCCAATTCCTGAGAAGAATGTTCATCGCATTCATGCTGAACTGGATGCCGAAGCAGCCGCTGCGGAATACGACCAGCAGTTAGTCGATTTCTTTCATGTGAGCAATAACGCTTGGCCACGATTCGACCTGATTTTTCTTGGGATCGGCGAAGACGGCCACACTGCTTCACTCTTTCCTGGCAGCAAGGCGCTCACTGAAACATCGCGCAGGGTAACGGCAAATTGGGTGGAAAAGTTTAAGACTTTCCGCATCACGTTGACTTTTCCTGTTCTCAACAATGCCGCGGAAGTAGCCTTTCTGGTCTCTGGCGCGGGTAAGGCGCAGATTCTCAACCAGGTACTCCGGCCAGGAGCCAGTAAATATCCCGCTCAAAGTGTTCAGCCGGAAAACGGCCGGTTGCTCTGGCTGGTTGACCAGGACGCAGGCAGTTTGCTGCGGTTCACCACACCTCCCGCTTCTTAAGCCCACTTCCTGAAAAACTCTTGCATTTGCCCCTTGATCGGCATTATTCTAAGTATGGCGAATAAATTACGAATTGCTTATCAGGCTATTATGGAATCACTCTTCCCCCATTCCGAACCGTCACCTCCCCTTGTCGGCATAGCCCGGCTCGCGGCACAGGGCGAAGCGATTTCTGAAGGCCACAACGTCGATTACATCTCTCTGGAAAACCGTAGTCTGCTCTCTCGCTGTGATTCGCCGCGGATGCCCTTCTCCTGGCAGATCAATCCTTATAGAGGCTGCGAGTTTGCCTGCAAATACTGTTACGCGCGTTATACACATGAGTTCATGGAGATGCGCGACGGGCTGGATTTTGAGCGGAAGATTTATGTGAAGAAACATAGTGCATGGCTGCTGCGGCAAGAATTGAAGCAGGTCCGCGTGGGGCAAAGTATTGCCATTGGCACTGCCACAGATCCATATCAGCC
>DASXIL010000006.1:0-1784 GCA_036497985.1 Candidatus Angelobacter sp.
CTCTTGGCGTCTTCAGGATATGTGGCAAGTCCAATGCTGCAACGGACATTCAAATTCAATCCATCCTCCGCAAGAAAAACCGTTTTGCGCATCATTTCCTGAATACGTTTGGCCACCACCAGGGCGGAATGTTTGTCTGTCTGCGGCAGCAGGATGACAAATTCGTCGCCACCGTAGCGGAAGGCATAGTCGATCAAACGCAGTTGCGATTTGATCTTGAAACCGATTTCCTGCAACAGCTTGCTTCCGACAAGATGCCCATACGTGTCATTCACGTTCTTGAAATGATCAAGGTCAAGGAAGATCACACTGAACTCATAGCCGAAACGCGCGGAGCGGTAAACTTCCGCTTCCAGTGTCTTATAAAGATGGCGCGCATTGTAAAGGCCAGTGCAATCGTCAGTGATGGTGAGTTCCTGGATCTTCTCTACGGCGCGCGCGTTATCAATGGCGATAGCGGCATAGTCGCACAGCGCATGCAGAAAGAACATTTCCTGCTCGCCAAAACTTTCCATGGCGCAGTTAATGAGCTGGATCACGCCAAGCACACGATGCTTGGATTGCAGGGGCACGCAGATGATCGACCGGGTCTTCCACTTGGTCATCTCATCAATGCGTTTGGCAAAACGAGGATCGTTGTACACGTCCGGTACGATTAAGGACTCCCCGTGTCTGGCCACCCAGCCAGCGATGCCCTCGCCCACCTTAAGCCTAACGGTCTTGAGCGTTTCGGCAGCGTCCCCCACGGCAATGGCGAAATAGAGCTCGTCCTTTTGTTCATCCACCATCAGCAGGGACCAGGTATCTGGACGGAAAAATTCCGCCATCTTGTCCATGATGGTTTGGAGAATTGAATCGAGATTCAGCGACGAGGTCAGGGCCTTCGCCACATCGTTAAAAATGGCGACTTCCTGCAGCTGCCTCTTGGTCTTACGCTCTGGTCCTGATCCTGCTGCCTCGTTCATTTAGGGGGTGATCCTCGATTTTTGAGCCACTGAGAAAGTCTCGTACTTTTTGCGTATTATCGCTTGCTTTAGGGAAATCGGCAACCGGACAATAGACCTGAAACCTTCGGGTAATAGCCCTTACGTACCCTGAAAGTAGTTGTCGAATCAACAGTTAGGGGTTATTTTGGTACTTACCGGGAGTGTTGGGATTCCAAAATATGGGCCAATTGACTGATTTACCAGCAAAAGGCAATGGAACAGCCATGGGTGCTTTTGGTGACCGGATTCGGCGTGAAAGGGAGATGCGTGGCATCACCCTGAATGAAATCACTGAATCCACAAAAATTTCCCGGCGCCATTTGGAAGCACTGGAAAGTGAGCATTTTGACCAGCTTCCCGGCGGTGTTTTCAATAAAGGTTTTGTCCGCGCATATGCGCGGTTTCTAGGCATCGACGAAGACCAGGCAGTTGCCGATTATTCAGCCGCCAGCAACGAACAGCCCGAACCCGAAAACAAGTTTCCCCTTGAGATACATGAAGCGCCGAATCGTGAGTTGAATCCGCGGCGCTCGAAGTTCCCGTTGGTCTTTGCCCTTGCGGCTTTGGTGGGTGTTCTGGTGGGTTACGGTTTCTGGATGAGATCGAAACCGCACAGTTCCGCAGCGGTTGAGAGCGCGCGCCAGTCCACACCGGCAACTTCAGCAACCGAGCCTCGAGCTAGTTCTCCCACTTCAACCCCGGTCACATCCTCCAGTCCGGCGTTAACCAATGACTCTGCTACCTCGCCAAAGCAGGCTCCGGCGCAGGTTGCCGCGGTCTCACGACCGATCGAACCCA
>DASXIL010000007.1:0-4733 GCA_036497985.1 Candidatus Angelobacter sp.
TCGCTGCCGGCCCCCAATGGTCATCGCCCCTTTGATCCAGTGAATCGATAGCTCCTGGAATGGTTAGTTTCTTACGGTCAAGATAGGCCTGCGCGATCTCGGCTGTATCCACACCGCCCGCTGAATCGAGTGCGACGATCAACACGCTTGGATTACCGCGATACTTATCCCGCAAAGCCTGGATCTCCGGAAGCTCGGCATTGCAGGGTGTACACCAGGTGGCCCAAAACGAAACGACCACAACGTGGCCTTTCCACTCTTGTGATGTCACAATCTTGCCGGTGAGGGTCTGGATTCGAAAAGGAGATATGTCCCTGTCCACGATAATGAAGGATCGGCTGTCCATCCAGGCAGGAACTACTTTATAGACCGACACGAGCACCAAAAGGGCCCACGTGCCTCCCAGCAATACTGCGTATGCCGTCCTCTGCCGGACGATGAGCGAGCGGAGCAACCCACCCACGGCAACAGCCAGCGGGCTAGCCAAGGTAAAGATAATGAGAAAAGGCAGCTCCGTCCAGGCGAAGCGAAGCCTGTTCACGATTATCGCCGGCAGAATGCCGCCAAGTGCAACCAACAAGGCTGTCAGAAGTCTTGATTGTCCAGCCAATCTTGTTCCGCCGCGATAAAAGCCTACGATGATGAATCCTAAAGATGTCGCGAGCAGAAACGGACGGATGTCCACGTACAGGGCAGAAACCAGCATGGCCGCAACAAAAGCGATGAATCCGCACAATAGATCAAACATTGCCCGTGATGTGGGTCTTCTGGTTTCAAGCTGATCGCTTTGAGATAGTGACATTGAACCTCTTCGGACACGAGAATGTTGGTTCGTAATGCGAACCCTCGGAATGGTATACGCTTCGCGCAAGCTATTTGTTCCACAGTGTCGTTCCTTGGTGTTGATAAGAAGTTCCGTTCCGTGTCACACTAAAGAGATTTCCCTGGCCCAAAATTGTGGCTAGAGAGGCGTCCGGCGGATTCATGGATTGCATCGGCAAGGCAGTATTTCTTCTCTCCGTGCCTCCGTGGTGGATTGGTTTTTCAGAAGGACATCTATGGATTTTCGGCTAGCATCCGATTACAAGCCCAAAGGCGACCAGCCCAACGCCATTGAAGAGCTTACTCGCGGCATTTATGCCGGGGAAAAGCACCAGGTGCTTCTGGGCGTGACCGGCTCAGGCAAGACGTACACCATGGCCAAGGTGATTGAGCAGCTCAATCGCCCGGCGCTGGTGCTGGCGCACAACAAGACGCTGGCAGCGCAGCTTTATCACGAGTTCAAGCAATTCTTCCCGTCAAACGCCGTCGAGTACTTCGTCTCTTATTACGACTACTACCAGCCGGAAGCCTACATTCCCGCAGGCGATGTTTATATCGAAAAAGAAGCAACGATCAATGATGAGCTGGACAAGCTGCGCCTTTCCGCCACGCGGTCTCTCTTTGAGCGGCGCGACTGCGTCATCGTGGCCTCGGTCAGCTGCATTTACGGCCTGGGATCGCCGGAAGCCTATTACGGCATGCTGCTTTTTCTGGAAAAAGGCCAGAAGATCAAGCGCCAGGACATCTTCAGCAAGCTGGTGGAAATCCTTTACGAGCGCAATGACGTTGACTTTAAGCGCGGCACCTTCCGCGTCCGCGGCGACGTGATCGAGGTCTTCCCTACTTACGACGACAATGCTTACCGCATTGAGCTTTTCGGCGACGAAGTTGACTCGCTCTCGCAGATCGACCCGCTCTTTGGCACCGTGAAGCAGAAATACACGCGCCTGCCGATTTATCCCAAGAGCCATTATGTGATGTCGAACACCACCAAGAACCAGGCCATCGGCACCATTCTGGAAGAGCTGGCGTGGTGGGAAGACGTGCTGTTGAAAGAAGGCCGTCTGGTGGAGTCGCAACGGGTACATCAGCGAACGCGCTTTGACCTGGAGATGATGAAGTCCGTGGGCTACTGCCACGGCATTGAGAATTATTCGCGCCACTTCAGCGGACGCAAGCCCGGAGAGCCCCCGCCAACGCTGCTGGATTATGTCCCTCGTGACTTCATCATGTTTATCGATGAGTCGCACCAGACCGTCCCGCAGCTGCATGGCATGTGGCACGGCGACCGCTCGCGCAAGGAAAACCTGGTGCAGTACGGCTTCCGCCTGCCTTCGGCGCTCGATAACCGTCCGCTCAAGTTTGAAGAATTTGAAGAGCGCAGCAACCAGATCATCTACGTTTCCGCCACGCCTGGGCCGTATGAGCTCACGAAATCCTCTGGCGTGGTTGTTGAGCAAATCATCCGTCCCACCGGCCTGGTGGATCCTCCGGTTGAGATTCGTCCCGTCAAAGGTCAGATTGACGATCTGCTGCATGAAATTCGCGACCGCGTCAGCAAAAGCGAACGCGTTCTGGTGACCACGTTGACCAAACGCATGTCGGAAGATCTGGCAGAATATTACGCTGAGGTCGGCGTTCGCTGCCGTTACATGCACTCGGAAATCGAGACGCTGGAGCGCATCAAGCTGCTGCGCGACCTGCGCAAGGGCGAATATGACGTGCTGATCGGCATCAACCTGCTGCGCGAAGGACTGGATCTGCCTGAGGTTTCGCTGGTGGCGATTCTCGATGCCGACAAAGAAGGGTTTCTGCGATCGGCCGGCTCACTGATTCAGACAATTGGCCGGTGCGCGCGTAATTTGGCAGGCCGCGCGATCCTCTACGCCGACAAAATGACCGACTCCATGAAGCGTGCCATCGACGAAACTGACCGCCGCCGCGCCATTCAGGTGGCTTATAACCAGGAGCACGGCATTACGCCGGAATCCATCATCCGTCCACTGTCCATGTCACTGGCCGGGATTGCCGAATCGGATTACGTAGATGTGACGCAAGCAGCGGATGGCTTACCCGACTTCAAGTCCCAGGAAGAACTTGACGCCTATATCGCCGGAATGGAGGCCGACATGCGCGAGGCGGCAAAGAAATTTGAGTTTGAAAAAGCCGCCAAGCTGCGCGACACGGTGCGCGATTTGCGAACAAAAGAGTTTCTGTTTACTTGAGGGCGGCTATGGCGTCCAGATTCAGGCCGCGCGCCAGCGGCGCAAGTTCGTCGTAGGTTGTGCAACCGTGCAGGCGAGAAAGGCAGGCAGTTTGCGCCGCTTCAGGCATGCGGTTCCTGAATTCAGATTCATTGTTAAACACCACCATGATGCTGGCTAAAACTTTTGTTGGCGGTATCGCCGGCTTCACGCACGGACTAGAAGCACACCCAGCCGGCAGCTGCATTTTTTGCGATAAAGAAAATGGAGGCCGCGTGCCATTAGTCATGAAAACCGAGACCTGCGTCACCAGGCCGTCGCGCACCATGACTACTGTGCCAAAGAATGTGCGCGGCGCCAGACCTAGTGAACTCAAAAAAGTATTCATCCTCTCCGTGTGGTAACCGCATTCCGCCTGGAAGCATCGTCTATCCATTTTCTGGAACGCCGAGCGGCCGAGCAATTCAGCCTCGGTCGTCTTTCCTACGGTAATTCCGTTGATGGCTTCCAGATCACGTGCCGCGGCGCGCGCGGGGGCCACAATTTCATATCGAATGAAAATGCCGACAGCTATAAGGATCAAGATAATAGTCGGAACAATATATTTCTTCATGGATGGTCTGCGCGGCCCTGAGTCCGCAACTCTAGGGCTGTCGCAACTCTAGAATGCAGGGCTGGGAGTTTCTTGCGCGGACGTCCCAACTTTCTGCGCAGATGATTTACCGCGGTTCTTCTTAGCGGCTTTATGCGCCGGTGTCGGCACAGGCTCCGGTTCTCCCGCCAGCTTCCGCAGCCGTTGTTCCAGATCGGGCCGCTTGAGCGCGCCGGTAATCCGATCAACGATCTTCCCTTCTGCATCAATAAAGACCGTTCCCGGCATTCCCTGGTTGACGCCGAAATCATCCAGGCTATCGAGTGTCGCGCCCATCATCACCGTCAGGGCTTCGCCCTGATGCTTCTTGATGAAGGCCTGAACCTGCGGAGTCATATCCTCGTCATCAATCGACGCGGCGATGAACACTACCTTGCCCTGGTATTGCTTCTGCATCTCGCTCAGCAAAGGCATTTCAGCGGCGCACGGCACGCACCATGTAGCCCAGAAATTCAGCAGCACGGGCTTGCCGCGATAGTCTTCCAGCGTGTGCGGCGCGCCTTGCAGGTCATGTAGCTTAAGGCTAGGCGCGGCCAGTTGTGCGCTCATGAGCATCGAGATAAACAACACAAACATCATCGCAAGGGTCTTGGCCTTTGGCATCACGCCTATATATAACACGGACTCCGCGCCACTCTCTCAGGCATAATTTAGAATCTATCTTTAATAATTCAAACCAGATTCAAACCGGAGGCAGCTTCTCTTTGCAGTCTGTTGTTCAATTTTCGCGCGACGAAAGCCGCTCCTGACGATGTTTGCCGCCTGCCTTTTACTTGCCATCGCGATTCTTGGCGGTACGCTGCTCACATTTCTCTTTGACCGCAATGCCCCGCGCGGTGCGCGACTGTGCATGGGCGCATGCATCGGCATGGCGCTCATGGCGACAGTCGGCTTTCTGCTGGCATTGCTGCTGGGCCTGGGTGCCGCCAGCATCATTCTTAGCGCGGTCATACTTCTGTTGCCGCTGCTACTGCTCGCGAATCCTGAGCGCCGTGCTCTCATTCTGAATGCTCTGCGCTCCCCGGCTTCGGCTACTCAAAAGTCCAGCATTGCCG
>DASXIL010000008.1:0-4631 GCA_036497985.1 Candidatus Angelobacter sp.
CGCCCATTGAATACGCCATACGATTGCCAGCCGTTCACCAGCCAGGGCTCGATCTTCAATTTTTCCGTGGGAAAAATCTGGACCCGCAATCCGTTGAAGAACCACGGAGTGTTGGACGAGACATACGATGGCTGATATGCCCAGTTATCAAAATTGTAGTAGCTAAACAATCCGACATAAGACATGAAAATGCCTGCGTCAATGTTGATTCCATGCAGCACGTTCAGGTGGTAGCCGCCGTAGGCTTCCGAAAGATAGCGGTAAGCATCAGCCAAGTCCCATTGGCCTCGTCCGGTGCTGGCATCATTGCGCGGCGTCATGGTGGAATACATGCCGAATTGCGTCATCAGGCGTCCGCGCACGTTGCCGTAATGAAAATCTCCGCCCACTCCTAATTGCTGCACCTGGAACTCGCCTGTGCGCCCGCTTTCACTCGTCCCGCTGAGCGTGTGGTCCTGGGGATGATTCAGGTCATAGATGTAGCTGACGTCAGCACGAAATTCGCCGGTGAAGACCTTGGAATCCAGCGGAGATTCCTTGGTGCGGCTGTTGCCGTTTAGCCAGGTAAAGTCAGCGAACGCGAAAGGGGCTTCAGCTTCGGTCGGCGCCGCAGAAGAGTTCGCGGCCGATGTTTCTGCCACGGGTTGAGGGGCTTCTTGATTCAGCTTGCCGCTTGCGGATGCGGGAGGATCAGACTGTTGCTTCGTAGGCTCAATTCCTGCACGCGCCTCAAGCTCGGCAATCCGCCGTTCCAGGCGGTCAATCTTTTCCAGCAACAAGCGATCATGATCGGCCATGGCACTAGCGTTGCTGCTTTCTGTCGATGACTGAGCATCGGAGGGAATATGGAAAAGGGCAAACAAGAAGATAAGAACGAGAAATCGCGCAACGCCAGGAAACACATTTTCCTCCTGAAGATCAAAGCCGCTTTTCATGCGTGACCGGCATACTGCCGCCATTAGAAGCGTGTCTGGTAATGCCCAGAATGTCATGCGAGAGCTCTTGCAAAAGTTCTTCACGCTCGCCTGTCTTGAGCTGATGTTGCAACTCCCTCAAGGCGAGGGCCACCACGTGGTAGTGATGAAGGCCGCTGAACTCAAAGTCTTTAGTCAGGTCCAGCCAGATTGAGTGCATCAATTGCACGTCTTCAGGACGCAGCGTCGGCGTGTGAGGTCCCAGGCAATATTGAACGGTGGTTCCCGTCCGATCAACAAGTTCCAGCGACAATCGAGGCTTAGGGTCAGGCAAATGTTCCCAGGCATCGCCGGTGAGCTTGGCTTGCTGGTCAGGAGAAAGCTTTTCCGAATACCCGGTGACGACCTTGTCAGAAAGGAGCTGTTGCGCCGTCATGAGAATAGTGTCAAAGACATTGCTGCCGGGTACCACCAGAAGTGAAACCGGTTTGCCTTGCTTTTCAGCGGCGGAAACCACCGCGCTGAATAGTTCCTGCTCGTAATGATCAAAGATGTCTTTGGCTTCATAGATCGCGCTGCCGCTAAAAGAATGCTCGCGATGATAGAGCCGCGCTGTCATCACCACAACATCCTGTCGGGAAGTATCCGTGCGTTGCAGCACCTCGCGCAGATACGCCAGGTTCTCCGGGTCTCGTACTGCCACCAAAACGTTGCCAGGTCTTACGCTCAGTCCCTTATTTGTAAGCTCGGGATTGCTGTAAACACGAAACTGTTCAACACGGTCAGCGTCTTTACGGGCGCGAGCAGACAGGCGCTCACTGACCGTGAATAACGCAAAAAAGATGATGCTGAAAGCGACGCCGGCAATCGTGGCCGAGGGTTTGGTAAAGAGATTGGTTACGGCAACCAGAAACAGTACAAGTGCGATCAATCCCAATCCGATGGGAATTTCTACGCCAGCGATCTTGAGATTGCCGGGGACTTTCCATTCGCGCGGTTCCTTATGAGTGAAGCGCAGCACCAGCACGGCCAGCGCTTTGAAGGCAAAGCTCCAGATAACCCCAAAGGCATAAAGCGCCGCCAGCAGGTAAACGTTTCCGCCGCTGATAACGATGGTTAACACCTGAAGGCCGACGATCAAATTGATCAACCGGAAAGTGGTCCCGTGTTTCTTGTGTGGCCGGCGAAACCACGGCGTGAGCACGCCATCTTCACTCACGCGATTCAACACGCCGTTGGCGCCCACAATTGCCGTGTTGACTGCGCCGGATAGAATCAGCACGCCAACAATCACCACAAAGCCCTGGAACAGTAGCTTGAGGTTGTAAGGGCCGGTCATGTACATCGCCAGGCCGCTGATCAGGTTGCCGAAATATGTTGGCCGGACGCTATCAGGAATGATCATCACGGCAAAGAACGAGACGAGCGACGTGAACAGAAGGCTGTAAAGAAAAATTACCACCCCGGCGCGTTCTAAATTCTTGAGCTTGGGCGCCTGAATTTCACGATTTACCTGGGCCAGGGACTCTTCACCGCTCATCGCCAGCACTGAGTGGCCAAAGCCGACCAGCACGACCACGAACGTTAAACGTGAAAACCAGGAACCGGAGAGCCAGCCAAAGAAGTCGCTATTCAACTTCATGTTTGACATCACTGGAGCCGGAGGCAGATGGAAGCCTGTTTTGGAGAGCGTGAACAGACACCATCCGATAAGAATCACCACCATTACCGTGGTGATCTGCATGATCCGCAATGCCTTCTGGCTGGACTCATGAATCCCTTGAATGTTCTTCCACCAGAAGTAGAGTGTTACGACGACGCCAAAAGCCGCGGCAAAAGCATTCATCGGAACTTGAACAGGATGACCCGCTCGGGCGCTTAGGTCCTGAACAAAGCCGGCCATGTATTGTCCGGCGGAAACGGCGCTGATGGGGCCGGTAAGAACGTAATCGAAAAGCAAAGCGGAAACAGAAAGCTTAGCCAGCGTAGGACCCATGGCTTCTTTCACCACGCGGTACACGCCTCCACGGACGAACATGCTGCTGGATTCGATATAAACAGCGCGCACGGCATAGCTGAAAAGCATGACGGCCAGAACGAACCAGGGCGCGCTCTTGCCGATCACGTTTTCGGTGTCACCGCCAACGTAGTAGGCCGAAGACGCCAGATCGGCAAGCACAATGGCGGCGGCCCGCCAGAAAGAAATGAAGGAGAGCATGACCGTTGTCGCCACAAAAACCGGGATGGCCGGACGACGGAGTTTCTCCAGCGTTGCGTTCATAATGCCTGCTCCATCAATGAACATACACCTGCAGGGCATTAAGAAGGAATTAAGATTTCAGCAAGAAAAAAGAAAAAATCATTCCGGATCAAACCGATAGCCGATCCACGGCTCGGTCTTGATGTATTTGGGAGAGCGCGGGTCTTGTTCGAGCTTTTTCCGGATATTGGCAATGAAGACGCGCAGATATTCCGGCTGCTCCGTGCTGTTGCTGCCCCAGATCGCGGTGAGAATGGCGCGATGCGTAAGAACTTTCCCGCGGTTCGCGAGAAAGTATTGAATCATGTCGTACTCTTTCGGCGTTAGATGAATGGCCTTGCCGTTGACCTCCACCAATCGCTGCTGCGGGTCAATCTTGAAATCACCAGCTTCATAGGCAGCATCGGATTGCGGCGGCGTGGCCGAGCGGCGCAGCAATGCTCGAACCCGCGCCGTGAGTTCAGCCATGCCAAACGGCTTGGAAACATAGTCGTCGGCGCCTATGTCAAACGCCTTGACCTTGGTTGGCTCATCTTCTTTGACCGACAGAACGAGCACAGGCACTTCTGAGAGCTGCCGGATCCGTTCGCACAGTTCCAGACCGGTGTATCCCGGCATGGAGAGATCGGTAATGACCAGGTCAGGCAGCCATGTGCGGAAAGTTTCCAGGCCGGCGCGACCGTCATTAGCCACGCGCACTTGATATCCGGCAGATTCAAGCCCGCGCAACAGTACACGGGTAATTTGAGCTTCGTCATCCACGACCAGTATTTTCTTGGGATCGTCTGTCATGAGCTTTCACCCGGCGTTACAACGGGAGAAGAACCTGGGGTCATGGCGACATCGTCATTTTGCAAAACATCTTTGCTTGAACCCTGGCTCGACGTCGCATCACTTAACGGAATCATGAACTGAACACTTGTTCCTTTTCTTTCCGGGCCATCTTCAATCCATATCGTGCCGCCGTGGGCCTGCACAATGCCTCTTGCGATGGCCAATCCCATCCCGAGACCGGGCTGGAGCCCAGCGCGAAAGAATTTTTCAAATACCTTTCCACGCAGTTCTGACGGAATGCCCGGCCCTTCATCATCAACGGCGAGGCAGATATTATTTTCTTTCTGCCCAACCGAGATGGTGATCTTGGCGGAGGGGCCCGAATATTTGGCTGCATTTTCCAATAGGGTAAAAATCACCTGTGAAATCAGGCGAGGATCGACCTTGGGAGAAGGCAGGCCGCTGGCAATGGCTACCTCCACTGGGTGTCCGTCAAGCAGAGGTCCGGCGCGGAGAAGTGCGTCCTCCACCATTTCTTCGGGCGCAACGTTTCTGCTGGCCAGCGTGACCTCGCCTGCCTGGAGCTTTGCCAGGTCCATCATGCCTTGAATGAAGTGGTTCAGACGGTCAGACTCCTGTTCAATCACCTCAAAAAGTTCGCGCTGCACTTCCAGCGAGACCGT
>DASXIL010000009.1:0-4164 GCA_036497985.1 Candidatus Angelobacter sp.
GTGGCGCCTAAGCCATTGCAGCGACGTTGAGTGAGTCACTGCGGATATGTTTTAAGGGTTCACACAGGCGAAGGTATTTCTTTGACGAAAATGCTTCCTTTCTTGGGAGTGTCCTCGGGACGGTCAAGTGTCAGGGCATGAGTTTACTCATGCCGTTTGGGCTTGATATAGATTTGGGCTTTAGCTCCTGTGAAGCAAAGCAGCAACGCGGGCCTGAACTTCGGCTCGGGGCATTTACTAGTCCTTCCACGAACGCTATATTTCTCCAATGTCTTCTTACCTCGACTGGGTCCGCGTTTTCTGTCTTTCTCTACCTCATGCCACAGAAGATGTTCAGTGGGAACACGACCTGCTCTTCCGCATCGCGGGAAAAATGTTTTGCGTTGCAAACCTTGAACCCGGCGTGAGTCCCACAAAGATTGCGTTCAAGTGCACGCCGGAAAAATTTGCGGAACTCGTGGAAATCGATGGCATCATCCCGGCGCCCTATATGGCGCGCAATCACTGGGTAGCGATGCTCGACATGGACGCTCTACGCCAGCCTGAGATCAAAGAGTTAATACAAGGGTCTTATCAGATGATTCTGGAAAAGCTGCCGAAGAAGACGCAGGCTGGTTTGCAAGCTAAGCCCATTGCGAAAGTAGCCAAAGCCAAACCGTCGCACGGTAAGCCGCCCACAAAGGCAGCCAAAGCTAAACCGCGGCGGGTTGTGAAACGCCGGAAGTAATCTGCTCCACCGCCAGCCGCGCGGACTTGATGCAGTCCGGCACGCCTATCCCATGAAACGAATTGCCGATGATATGGAATCCCGGCACCGCGGCAATAGTCTTTTCCATCTCCGCCACCCGTTCAAGGTGCCCGGTTTGATACTGCGCCATGGCGCGATCCCAGCGGAAGGTACGCGCGAATGCGGGCTCGGCACTGAGCCCCAGAATATCCTTGAGTTCCTGGCGGGCGAACTGCTGCAAGGCTTCGTCGCTGTGTGTAAGCAGGTCCGGCATGCGGGAACTGGAAAAGAAGCAGCGCAGCAGTTTCTTATCACCGGGCGCGCGATTAGAAAATTTTTTGTGAACGAAGGTGCAGGCCATTATCTTGCGGCCTTCTGATCGGGGCACCAGAAACCCATGCCCCGGAGGCAGGTCGGCCTGGTCATAAGCCAGCGCCACCGCCGCCGTGGATGTGTACTCGATCCTCGCCAGTCCTTCAATCAACCCAGGATGAAACTGCCGCAACAATCCTGCGGCGGCGGGCGCAGGTACCGCCAACAGCACCGCTTGAAATCTTTCAGTGTTGCCCGGGCTCTCAACCTGCCAGTCATCATTCACCGGGCGCAATTGCAGGTTTTGCTGCCGCATGCGCATCGAAGATTGCGGCAACGCGGCCACCAGCGCTTCCACCATCTGCTGCATGCCGTTTTTCAGGGACGTGAAAAGCGGCTGCGGCTTAGCCCCGGGACGAGCGAGCGCTTTGGCTTTCAACGTCGCACGCACCAGGCTGCCGTGATGGCGTTCCATTTCTGCAAAGCGCGGCAGCACCGCACGAATGCTCAGCCGTTCCGCATTCCCACCATAAACGCCGGCAAGCAGCGGCTCGGCCACGCGATCCACCATCTCCTGGCCGAAATGTCGGCGCACAAAATCACCCACGGATTCGTCCTCCGCATCTTTTCGAGCCGAAGAAAATAGTTCAGCGGCCATGCGCAATTTGGTCATGAACGAAAACAGCGGCGTTGTCGCCATGGGCCATATGCGCGTGGGTACCATGAATTCAAGTCCATGCGGAATCGGAACAAGTTTGCCCTTGACCAGAATGTAAGTCTTGCGGCTGGCATCGTTCGAACTGATCAGCTGATCTCCGAGGCCCAGTTCCTGGCATAGCCGCGAAGCTTCAGGCTTGATGCTTAGAAATGAATCAGGGCCAGCTTCAATCACAAAGCCATCGCGGCGCTCTGTCTGTATAACGCCGCCAAGGCGGTCGGATTTTTCAAACAATGCCCATTGCAAATCCACGCCGGCGCGACGGGCTTTTTCCAGATAGAAAGCCGCGCTCAGCCCCGCGATGCCGCCGCCGATGATGGCTATGCGCTTCATGCCAGCGACACAATCCCTGAGGCCAGCGCCAGCCGCGTTGAGGCCAGCTTGGCCAGCGCCGCCACAAACGTTGGGGAAGTATTCAGCGATTCAGGCCGCCACAACTTGAGTTGCTGCTCATTAGCAAACTGGCGGAAACTGATATCAATATCGTAGAGCACTTCAACGTGATCGCAGACAAATCCTATCGGTGCAATCACCACGCCTTTGTGGCCTTGTCTTTTTTGTTCGAGCATTACGGTTTCCACGGTCGGGCCCAGCCACGGCCCTCCGGTCATGCCCTGGCTCTGAAAAGCAAAGTGCTGCAACTCCGGCGTGAGACCTGTGATTCTTTGCCCCACCAGCCGCGCTGTTTCATTAGCTTGCTTTTCGTAGGGATCGCCGGCGTGAATGGTGCGCATGGGCACGCTGTGTGCGGTAAAGATCACGGGTAGGGCGCCTCCCATTTCCGCGCTCGCCTGCTGCCACACCGGCTCCAGCCGCTCGGCAAAAGCCTGGATCAACAGCGGATGATCATGCCATGATTCCACAAACTGCACGGCCAGCCCAGGCTTACGTTCATCAGCCAGTGCCTTGCTATAAAGACCGACGCTGGTGGAAGAATTCTGCGGCGCAAGACAGATTGCTACTACTTTTTCAATACCGATTGAAGTGATCTGACGCACCGCATCGCTGATGAACGGCCGCCAATTGCGCATGCCGAAATACACCGGAAGCCCGGTCCTGGCTTGAAGCGCCTTCGCCTGCTGCATGGTGATTTCCGTCAAAGGCGATTTGCCGATGAGCGAATAGCGGTGCGTGACTTCCTTCATTACGGCGTCTGGCACCGGACGGCCGCCGGTAATGTGTTTCATGAATTCCGGAATATCGGCAGGCGAATCAGGACTGCCGTGGGCAAGAAGCAGGATAGCTGATTTTGGACTGCTCATTGCGTACAACTCATGGGGCCGCTCCAGCGGAATAGCTTGCGCTCAATTCTCTAACAAAATCCACCAGCGCGCGAACATTTTCCACTGGCGTTTCCGGTAAAATTCCGTGCCCTAAATTAAAGATATGCCCCGGACGTCCTCCGGCTTGCCGCAGAATAGTATCCGTCCGCGCGCGTAGCTCTTTCTGCCCGGCAAACAGCAGCACCGGATCAAGATTGCCCTGCACAGCGCCCTTGAAGTTCAGGCTAATCCACGCTTGGTCCAGCGGAAAGCGCCAGTCAACGCCCATTACGTCAGCGCCGGTTTCCTTCATCGACGGAAGCAGCGTCGCCGTATCCGTGCCGAAATAAATGATAGGGACGCCGGTCTTCTTGAGCCGTTGCACCAGGTCAGTCGAGAAAGGCAGCACATACTCGCGATAATCTTCCACGCTCAGGCAGCCCACCCAGCTATCAAAAATCTGCAGTGCGTCAGCGCCGGCGGTAACCTGTTCGGCAGCGTATGCAGCAAGCACGTCAACCAGCTTGCGCATCAGCATCCGCCACGCGGCGGACTCCATATACATCATTTTTTTTGTGTGGATGTAATTGCGCGAGCCGCCGCCCTCAATCATGTAGCTTGCCAGCGTAAAAGGCGCGCCACAAAATCCGATGACCGGCAGCTTGTCACGAAAATGCTTGACCACGCGGCTGACTGATTCAGCCACGTAGCCGAGTTCGGAGGCGCGGTTGGTGACCAGCGCGTCTATATCTTTCGCAGCACGAAGCGGGCGCTCGATCACCGGACCTTCGCCGGCTTCAAACCGGAACGGCATTCCCATCACTTCCAGCGGCAGAAGCAGATCGGCAAAGATGATGGCCGCATCCACGTCGAGCTTTTCAGCGGCGGTAATGGTAACCTCAGCCGCGATTTCCGGCGTCTTGCAGATTTCCAGAATGGAATGTTTTTTGCGCACCGCGCGATATTCAGCCATATAGCGTCCCGCCTGGCGCATGAGCCAGATTGGCGTTACGTCGACGGGTTCACAGCGGCAGGCACGGATAAATCTTGAGTTGGGAGCGGACATTGTTCTTCTAAATCTACCATGGTCTAACAGCGTGACAAACCAGGAACCATAACCACAGAGAACACAGAGGGCACGGAGA
>DASXIL010000010.1:0-9494 GCA_036497985.1 Candidatus Angelobacter sp.
GAAAGCATCAATCTCCGCGTCGCTGGATACGTCGCATTGAAAAGCCTGTGCTCCGGGAAGGGAAGTGATCAGGTCATGCGCCTCAGCTTTCATCCGCTCATTCTGATAAGTAATGGCGAGTTTGGCTCCGGCGTCATTCAGCCGCTGGGCGATGGCCCAGGCGATGCTGCGTTTGTTGGCCACGCCAAAAATAACCACGTTCTTTCCTTGCATGCTCAGCATAGCGTCATCCTCAACCGGTGTGAAACCGCTCAGGATATCAGGAACCGCGCAAGAATGGGAGTAGCCCCGGCGTCACATCGGTAATGTGAGATGAAGTACTCTCTGAAAGTCCCCCTGTATAAAAATTTAATGGACAATTTGCCTTGCGGGTTCTAGCATGTTGTGAAATTTCTTTACGTGAATTGCCCTACTCGAATCGGGCAGCTAAACTAAATCGCAAAGTTTGCTCGTGAAATGCGCCTGGCAGGAGGCCACCTCTATGGGCTTATCGAGACGTGAATTCTTTAAAGTTGGAACCGGCAGCGTCGCTGCGCTTCTCTTAGGGTTTGACGCCCGCCCGGTTCTTGCGCAAGCAAAAGAACTTAAGATTGCCCGCACCACTGAGACAAGGTCAACGTGCCCTTATTGCTCGGTGAGCTGCGGCGTAATCATTCACACGCTTGGCGATAAAGCCAAGAATGTAACCACGCAGGTGGTTCACGTGGAAGGCGACCCCGATCATCCCATTAATCGCGGCACTTTGTGCCCCAAGGGAGCATCGCTCTTCGAGGAAATCAAGAATGAACGTCGGCTCCTGAAGCCGCAGGTGCGCCGCCCCGGTTCCACTCAATGGGAAGATATTTCCTGGGACAAGGCGTATGAAGAGATTGCCCGCCATGTCAAAAAGACACGCGATGAAACGTTCGTCGATACCGATGCCAATGGCAAAACCGTAAACCGTTGCGAAGGTATCGCTTTTAATGGCGGCTGCACTGACACCAATGAGTTCAACTATCTTGTGGTAAAGACCATGCGCAGCCTGGGGGTCTGCTACATCGAAAACCAGGCCCGTGTTTGACACGGCCCTACGGTCTCAAGTTTGGGACCAACGTTCGGACGCGGCGCAATGACCAATGGCTGGGTGGATATCAAGAATACCGACGTGATGCTGATCATGGGCGGTAACCCGGCGGAAAATCATCCTTGCGGCTTCAAGTGGGTAGTCGAGGCAAAAAAAGTACGCAATGCCAAGTTGGTCGTGGTCGATCCACGCTTCCAGCGCACGGCATCGCAGGCAGATCACTTCTGCCAGATCCGTACCGGCACGGATATCGCCTTCCTTGGCGGCATGATCAATTATGCGATCTCGAATAATCGCTATGCCAAGGAATACGTCACCAATTACACCAACGCCGCATTGATCGTGAAGAAGGGCTTCAAGCTGCCTGAAGATGGGTTCTTCTCCGGCTTTGACGCTGCTGGGATGAAGTATGACGCCTCTTCGTGGAACTATGAAGAAGGTGACAATGTAACCGGAACGGCCGCGGCAGCCATTGCCGCCGGTGACGGACCAGCGACTCCGGAAACAGCTGCACAAGCCGCTCCAGCCCCCACGGCCCCTGCGACGGGCCAGGGACACACCGCTGGTGGTCCTGCGGGCGCTAAGGGCGCTGCTCCTGCCGCTCCATCCTTGCCGCCGAATACAGCTTACGATCTCTCTCTTGAGCATCCTCGCTGTGTTTTCCAGCTGATGAAGAAACATTTCTCGCGCTATGACGCGAAGACCGTTTCCGGCATCACGGGAATCACGGAGGACAAGCTCACAAAGGCCTGGGACATCTATACCAAGATCCGCGAAAATGGTGACACAAAGAAAGTCGGCACCATTATTTACTCTGTGGGCTGGACCCAGCACACGTTCGGGTCGCAGATCATCCGTACCGCGGCCATGACGCAACTGCTGCTGGGCAATGTGGGACGCGCTGGCGGCGGCGTCAATGCTCTCCGCGGCCACTCCAATATTCAGGGCGCCACAGACTTGGCGGGCGTCTTCGATATTCTGCCCGGCTATCTCAAGATGCCCACTCCCGCGGATACTGACTTTGCCAGCTACCTTAAGAGAATTACACCCACTGCGGCCAAGCCAAAAGAGTGGGATTCGTTCAATTACTGGTCGAATACACCCAAGTTCGCCGTCTCCTTCTTGAAGGCGATGTATGGTGACGCGGCCAAGAAAGAAAACGACTGGGCCTTCAACTACCTGCCCAAGATTGATCGCAAGTTCTCATGGGTTGAGCAGTGGGATGCTATGTATGCAGGCAAGGTCAAAGGCTTGATCAGCTTTGGCATGAACGGAGTGGCGATCGGCCCCAACAGTGAAAAGAACATTGACGCCCTGAAGAAAGCTGAGTGGCTTGTTGTCTGCGATATCTATCCTGAGGAGACCAGCAGCTTCTGGGAGTCGCCCGGAATCTCTGATGACGAAAAGAAGCAGATCAAGACCGAGGTTTACCGTCTCCCTGGCGCAGGCTTTGCTGAAAAAGACGGCACCTTCGTCAATTCAGCGCGCTGGCTGCAGTGGAAGTGGGCCGCTGTTCCCACCCCGGGAGATTCCAAGCTGGATCAGGCAATCCTGGCCACCATCTTCCTCAAGGTTCGCGATCTCTACCAGAAGGAAGGTGGCAAGTTCCCCGATGCCATCCTGAATGCCACATGGGCCTATACCACTCCCAACAGTCCGTCGTTGACGGAAGTTGCCAAGGAGATCAACGGCAAGGCCCTGGCTGATCTCCACGATGACAAGCAGACGCCTACGGACTGGAAAGCAGGGCAGCAGCTCCCCGGCTTTGCCTGGCTGAAAGACGATGGCACAACATCGTCTGGAAACTGGCTCTATTGCGGTTCCTGGCCGGACGCTGGTTCCAACACCCAGCGCCGCGACCCCGCCGATCCATCTGGTCTGGGTATCCATCCAACCTGGGGCTGGTCATGGCCAATGAATCGCCGTGTGCTCTATAACCGTGCTTCCTGCAACTTGGACGGCAAGCCGTGGGATCCCAGCCGGAAGCAAGTCTGGTTCAATGAGGCCACCGGCAAGTGGGCCGGCAATGATGTTCCGGACTTCAAGGCCGACTCCAATCCCAAAGACCACATGGGCCCGTTCATCATGAACCCTGAGGGCGTTGGACGGCTCTTTGTGCCTCTGGCTGGAATGGCGGATGGACCTTTCCCCGAGCATTATGAGCCGGTGGAAAGCCCGCTGGTCAATCCTTTCCATCCCAAGCAGACGAATAGTCCGGTGGTGAAGCGATACAAATCGGATATGGACAAGTACGGAACGTCAGACAAGTTCCCGTATCCCTGCACCACGTATCGCTTGACCGAGCACTATCACTACTGGACGAAGAACAATCCGATGAATATGCAGCTTGTTCCGGAGCCCTTCGTGGAAATCTCGGAGCAACTCGCGTCCAAGCTTTCCATCAAGGGCGGCGACAGGCTGAAGGTCTCCACCGCCAGAAGCGGCACAAAGGATGGCAAAGAGTATGGCGTGTACTATGCGCGGGCCATGGTCACCAAACGCATCCAGCCGCTGAAACTCGCTGGGAAAGATGACCCCGTTTATCCAGTTGGTATCCCCATCCACTGGGCTTATCGCGGGCTGAAAGATGGCCGTGCTGCAGACCGGAGAAACGGCGTCAACGTGCTGTCACCCACAGCGATCGATCCCAACGCTTACACACCAGAGTTTAAAGGCTTCCTGGTGAACATCGAGAAGGCCTAAGGAGATACGCCATGAGCAATGGAAATTTAGAAATCAAAGCGATCTCCGGGCATACGGGCGGAACGCCTGGGGGCGGAGAATATCGGCAGCCAGACGGTAGCACCCACGCCGGAGCTTCTCGCGATTATGACGTTTGCAAACTGATCGATACCACCACTTGTATCGGCTGCAAGGCCTGCGAAGTGGCTTGCGTGGAATGGAACGGCTATGAGTTCCGCGAAACCACCTTCGACAACACTTACCAGACCATGCCGGAAACGGCGTGGAATTTCTGGAACCTGATCAAGTTCAATGAAGTTGAAACCGAAGGCGGCTTGCAGTGGCTCATGCGCAAAGACCAGTGCATGCACTGCGAAGAGCCGGGCTGCCTGATCGCCTGTCCTGCCGATGGCGCGATTGTGCAGTACACCAACGGCATCGTGGATTTCAACCAGGCAAACTGTATTGGCTGCCAGTATTGCGTCACCGGCTGCCCATTCAACATTCCTAAATTTAACGAGGCCACCAAGAAAGTTTACAAGTGCACGCTCTGCTCTGACCGCGTTGGCGCGGGCCTTGAGCCGGCCTGCATCAAGTCGTGTCCCACTGGCTGCCTGCATTTCGGCAGCAAGGAAGACATGAAGTTTGAAGCTGAAAAGCGCGTCGCGCAGCTGCATTCCAACGGCCATGGTGATGCCGGGGTCTATGATCCCTCCGGCGTCCAGGGCACCCATGTAATCTACGTGCTGAACGATGCTAAACATCCCGAAAATTACGGCGGGCTGCCGGCCGACCCCAGGGTTCCGATCTTTGTGAAATTGTGGAAGGGCCCGCTGAAGTGGCTTGGCGGTATTGGCATGGTGGCCGGTGTGCTCGGCGTCTTCATGCATTACATCCGTTTCGGTCCAAAAGAAGTTGACAAGGTTGAGGAGGTGAAGCGATGAGCGGCGGAATTATTGCGCGTCCAACCACGGCAATACCAGAGGATGAAGTCCAGCGCTATAGCTTTGCTGAGCGCGCTTATCACTGGATTAACGCCATTGCTTATACCTACCTCATGCTAACGGGGCTGGCCCTTTTTACCCCGCTCGCTTACTGGCTTGCCTATGTGCTGGGCGGTCCGGCAACCATCCGCTACTGGCATCCGTGGATAGGGCTGATCTATCTTGCCACCATTTTCTGGATGCATCGCATGTGGAAGCGCGATATGCAGAAGATCCCCGAGGACGAGCGATGGAGCAAGAACATCCGCGCCTATGCTGAGAATCGCGATGAGTTGATGCCGCCCCAGGGACGTTTCAACGCCGGACAGAAGCAGTTCTGGTGGGTGATGCTGTATTGCACATTCATTCTTCTCATCACGGGAATCATTATGTGGATTCCTGAGAAAATGCCGCGCGAACTCCACTGGGTCCTTCCCATCACCGTTTTTATTCACTCAGCCACGGCGCTGATCACCATTGCTGCATTCATCATCCACGTCTACATGAGCGTCTGGGTGACTCCGGGTAGCGTGAAGGCCATGGTTGAAGGACACGTCTCCACAGCCTGGGCGCGGACGCATCACCGCCTCTGGTATGAGAAAATTACCGGTCGCAGGAACTAGGGATTTGATGTCTGGGTTTTCCTGGGACCGTCGTATTGCGCGGACGAGCGAGCTGTTACAAAACCAGTCTTCAGTGACTGAGCTGCTCAAGTTTTATCAGCGCCTCGTCCACTTTCAAAAAAGCGTCTATGAATCGGTGGCTTCTTCCGCCGATCATGACGTTTCTCTGCTCGTCCCCCACTTTGTCGCGTTGCTTGCGCTTGTAAATGAAGCCGGCTCTGCCGGCTTGAAGGCCGCCGCAGCGACGCTTGAAAAATCATCTCCGGAAGATCGTCTGGAGCTGTTGCGCGCGGTCTGGCAGCATGAGGTGGAAAGCCATGAACTTTCCGCCGAGTCAGTCTTCTTTGCCAACGCGTTGCTTCAGCCCTTTGCCGAATTTCTTGCCGAGAAGAACAACTCCTCCACTGAGGCATCGCCGCCGCTCTGTCCTTTTTGTGGATCAAGACCGCAACTGGCGGTACTTCGTCCTGAAGGCGACGGTGCCAAGCGCTTTCTGCTGTGCTCTCTTTGCGGGACGGAATGGTTTTTCCGCAGAGTCTTATGCCCTAATTGCGCCGAGGAAAACAAGGAGCATCTGCCCGTCTTCGTCGCGCAGGAATTTGATTACGTGCGCGTGGACGCATGCGACACCTGCCATACTTACATTAAGTCGATCGATCTTTCCAAAAATGGCAATGCGGTCCCCGTGGTGGATGAACTTGCCACAGTCTCGCTGAATCTCTGGGCGCAGGAACACAATTACAAGAAAGCCCAGCCCAACCTGTTTGGCGTATAACTCCTCAGACCAGCTTAGATTGGGCAGCAGCTCGTGCAGCCGTCCCCGATCCGGCCAGCGTGTGGATGGAATTCCTTAAACTGCGCAGCCGCAATGCCAGACCGATGACGGCCAGTCCGCTGGCCAGCGTATAAATAGAAATCCACGTCAATGCTGCCTGCACCGTTCCAATGTTGGCCAACAACAGGCATGGCGCGAATGCAATGGAAATTACGCCGCCGGTAATCAGCAGCCATTCGTCCGTGACGTGTCGCCGCAAATGTATGCCGGCAACAAATTCCAGCACTCCAGCCACCAATGCGATAATGGCGATGAGTTGAATCACGCGCTCCAGCGTCGCGCCTGGCGCCAGCAGAATAATAATGCCGCCGGCGGTCACGGCAATGCCATCGGCCAGCAGCAGCCATGATGAGCCGCCCTGCCCCGCTCCACGCACAGCGGCCGCGATGGTGAACACACCGGTGGCGAAAGCGAACAAAGCAAAAATTGCGGCTAATCCGGCAAATGCGAACTGACGTAATAACGGAGCGGGCAGGAATGGCAGAAAAACAAAAATGAATATTGCGAAAGTGATGGCAAGGACGCCGCGCACAAACAGCAGCCACCAATTCTGGATCAGTAAGCGGATCATATCCGGCCCCCCTTGCAGATGCTAGTGTGCCCTGTTGATCAAGCCGGGGATGTGATTCCGCTCACACTTCCCACGATCTCTGCAGGAGTGTAGTTGAAATACTGCATTCGGCGTTGTTTTTTTTGCGCTTATTTCAGCTGCAATTCCGCTGTGGCCACTCCGTCTTCTGGCGGAGCAAAGTGGAAACCTGCCTTGATGAACATGTCTTTCATGTTGAAGTTGTCGGAGAGTGTCGCGCCCTACAGTGTTGAGATTCCTTCTTTGCGCGCAATCTCGATTGTCGTATCCAGCATGTGTGTGCCAAGACCCCGGTTCTGGAATTTGTCTGCGATCAGGAACGCCACTTCGGCGCTATTGTCGGAGTGTTTGCGGATCAGCCGGGCAATACCGGCAATGCGCCGCGCGCCTTCTTCGTCCGCGTATTCCGCCACCAGCCCAATCTCGCGGTCATAGTCGATAAAGCATTTGGTGAAAAGCCGTTCATGGGAGACGCGGAAGTCGAGTTTCAGCGGCAGGAAAAACCGCATGTAAACGCTGTTCTCGGAAAGCTGGTGATGGAAGTCCACCATCAGCGGCTCATCGTCGGGGCGGATTGGCCGCAGCGTGAAGCTGGTGCCATCCTGCGTTTGCCAGTTGGAAATGTACTGGCTGGGATAGGGACGGATCGCCGGCCGTGGCAGCTCCGCATCGCGCATCGTCGCCGGATGCAGGATTACTCTGGCGTCCAGCGCGATGAATCCCTGCTCGCTTGCCAGCAGCGGATTGATTTCAATGTCGGCGATGCGCGGATTTTCCACTACCAGTTCACTGAAGCGCACCAGCAGCTCTTCCAGCTTCACCAGATCAACGGGCTTGCGTCCACGAACGCCTTTCAACGCCTGCAGAATGCGGGTGTTTTCCATCATCCGCCGCGCCAGAGTGGTGGTCAGCGGTGGCAGCGCGTGCGCGTTGTCGCGCAGCACTTCCACTAGCTGGCCTCCCAGGCCAAACACCAATACTGGCCCAAACTGCGGATCAGTGGAGCTGCCCAGGATCAATTCGTAGCCAGAAGTGCTGACCATCGGCTGGACGGTTACGCCCTGAAAGCTGCCTTCACTGCCGAAGGTTGACTGTATCTGCTCAAAGGCCACGCGCACCGCGTTTGCGTCTTTCAAGTTCAGATGAACTCCACCGCGATCGGATTTGTGCGTGACCGTCTCAGAATTCAGCTTGAGCACCACGGGATAACCGATTACCTCCGCTGCTGCAACCACCTCGTCTGCGGATGAGGCCAGCCTGGAAAGCGTAACCGGCAACTCGTATGCCGCAAGCACCTGCTTGGACTCGCGTTCGGTCAGGACTGTGCGGTTCTTCGCTACCGCGCCGGCGATAATTTCCGCCACGCGACGCGGACCATCTTCGGGCAGATCACCGGCGAACACCGGCGTTTCATACAAGGCCTGAAGGTAGGAAGTGTATCGCCACATGTAGGCAAAGCTTCGCGCGGCAGCGTCAGGATACTCAAACGTGGGGATCCGCGCTTCATTCAGCACATTGGCTGCGAGCTGCATCCGGCTGCCGCCCATCCAGCTTGCAATCAGAGGCTTCTTGATCGTCTCAGCGGCCTTTCGCACCAGGCCCGCTGCCTGTTCTGGCTCGGTCATCCCCTGCGGAGCAAGAATTGATAGCACGGCGTCGCAGTTGGGATCGTCAGCCACAGCCTGTAACGCTTTGGCATACATTTCCGGAAGGCAGTCGCCCAGCGTGTCCACAGGATTGGAATGGCTCCACGCCGCCGGCAATAGCTTATTGAGCGTTTCCTTGGTGTCATCGGATAGCGTTGCCAGTTGCCCGCCGCTCGCCAGAAGCGCGTCCACTGCCAACACGCCGCCGCCGCCTGCATTCGTTACCACCGCCAGCCGTGGACCATGCGGCCGGGGTTGCTTGCTGAGCACCTCAGCCATGTCAAACAGTTCGCCGATGCTGGCCACGCGCAGGATCCCGGCCCGGCGAAATGCCGCTTCAAACACTTCGTCTGACCCGGTAATGGATCCCGTATGCGAAGCCGCCGCTTTTCTTGCCGCTTCTGTCCGCCCGGGCTTGATCACGATGATTGGCTTGCGCAGTGAAACCTCTCGTGCGGCGGAGAGGAAGCTGCGCGCATCGCCAATGGATTCCATGTAAATCAGAATGCTTGAGGTATAAGCGTCGTCGCCGTAGTGATAGATCAGGTCGCCCCAGCTCACGTCCAGCATTGATCCCACTGAAACCACGCCGCTGAATCCAACGTTTTCCCGGCGGCTCCAGTCCAGAACAGCCGTGCAGAGCGCGCCGCTCTGGCTCAAGAATGCAATGTTGCCGGGCAGGGCATTGGACTGCGCAAATGTCGCGTTGAGACCCGTGCGCGGGTTCATTACTCCAACGCAGTTTGGCCCAATCAGCCGCAGATGTCCTGACGCCAGCACCTGTCGGACTTTGTTTTCCAGTGCTTTGCCGTCAGCGCCCAGTTCGGCAAAGCCGGCTGAAATCACAATGGCGCTGCGCACGCCCGCAGCTACGCATTCCTGCAATACTTCAGGGACGGTTGCCGCCGGCGTAACCACAACTGCCAGATCGACCTGCTCCCCGATTGACGCGACGTTGGGATAGCAGCGAATTCCCAGCACGTTTGGGCGATGCGGATTAATGGGAAAAATAGTTGCGCCGGAAGGCTGCTCCATCAGGTTGCGTAGTATCGTGCGGCCAACGCTAGCGGGCT
>DASXIL010000011.1:0-2884 GCA_036497985.1 Candidatus Angelobacter sp.
TGCAGGTAGTGCATCAAAGCGGACACCTATCGCCGATCGATCAACCGACACAACTCGCCGGCGCCATCGCTACCTTCGTGAAGGAAATCACAGATCGGCGGTGATTAAGAGCCAGAAAGACAAAAACTAAGATCCGTTGGACCAGCTTTTTGTTCGCTGAAAAACCCCAGTTTTTTCTGTCCCCGGGCAGACGGTTCACGTAAGACTGTTGCGGGGCGCACGATGAAAAAGGCTATAATCCTACTGTTGAGCGCAGCTGCAGGCGTTCTGTTCTTTGCGCGACAGCGCAGGCGCGAAACGGAAAATGGGTCAGCCCTATTCGAGGCGAACGCAGGACAGCTCACCAGCAGCGCGCAAACAAAAGAACTCGCCATACGGCGCTACCTGACATATTTTATTCTGCCGATGTGGGTGGTGCCTGGCGTGCTCGATCACCTGTGGCACCGACGCACGAAGATTGAAACCACGAGCGGCTTGGGAGAAAGCCTCATCCATTCGCTCATGATGACGGAGGTTGGGATCCCCGTGCTCTTGGGGCTGTTCTTCGAAATCAACGCGGGACTGATCGCCCTCATGATCGCCGCCTACTTGGCCCATGAAGCGACGGCCATGTGGGACGTGTCCTTCGCGGTGGAGCGCCGCAAAGTGCTGCCGCGCGAGCAGCACACGCACAGCTTCCTGGAGATGCTTCCCTTTTGCGCATTATCGTTCGTCATCTGCCTGCATTGGGAGCAATTTCAGGCGCTGTTTGGCCACGGGCCGGAACGCCCTCGCTTCGCTTTGCGCCTGAAGCGGCCATCCTTGGAACCGAAGTATCTGGTGAGGATTCTTGGTGCCATAGCGCTGTTTATCGGCGTGCCTTACGGCGAAGAACTGCTGCGCTGTTGGAGGGCCCAACGCAAGGGTTTGAGCGGCCTCGACACGCCGGAGCCGCGCGTGAACTGTTCATAGCGTCGAACTGACAGTGCGCGCGCCCAACTGGGGCGAGTAAGCAGTCGAGAGAGAGGCGGGGGTGTCAAACAAACAGGGAGGATCCTGGATCTCGAAGCGTTCTGCAAAACAAAGCGCGACAGGCGCCTTGCAGAGACTACATGGCAACTCTAAATGCCGTGCAGGCAGATCGGGAGACAACAATGAACGAAAGCGGCTCGTTTGGAGCCCGTACACATAGCCCTGGGCAATGAAAGGCGGCGCCACAAAGTACAAAAAAAACTGCGAAACCGCATGCGTGGACATTTCGTATGGTCGACCTGAATCTTTTCCGGGTGTTTGATGCTATGATGCTGCATCGCAGCGCTATGAAAATATCACATCGAAACACGATCTTAATTTTACTGACCGGCTGGGTCGTTTGCGGACTCCGGGCCGAGAACGCGACACCGCCATCGTCCTCCGCACAAAATGTTGTCCCTGGCCAATCAGATTTCGAGGTTCCTGGTCCGGTCGACGCAGAAGCTTTTCTTCCGAAGTCGGCGTTTGCGGGCAAATTCCTCTTTGCAGAGAAGGTCGCGGAGAATAATGGCTTGCTGAATACCTATCGAATCAAATCACGTGCCGAAGAATATGAGGTTACAGGAACGGAAGCGGCTCTCCAATTATTGCAGGAGTTGCGCGCTATTGACGAACTGCGCCGCATCAGCACAGCGAAGGCCTTCACCCGCGGTCTGAAGCAATCTGCGCAGGGGAAATACGAAACGGGGAGGGAAATCTTGCGCGATCCCGTAGGCGCCGCGAAAAAGATTCCTCAGGGCGCTTCACGCTTTTTTGGAAAGGTGAAAGGGTTCTTCAGCCAAGATGAAGAGGGTAGCGGAGAGCAAGCGTCGACCGGTGATGCCGTCAAAAGCGTTCTGGGTATTGAGAAAGCAAAGAGGAAACTGGCGGCACGCCTTGGTGTCGATATCTATTCTCGTAATCCGGATCTGCAAAATGAACTTGACCGGGTCGCATCCGCTATGGCCGGAGGCGGCCTAGCCCTGGATGTTGGCACGATGCCGATCGGGGGCGCGGTCGGGGTGAGCCTGACGGCCATCGGTGTTAATCAGACTGTCGAAAGTTTAATTAACGATTCTTCTGCCGACGATTTGCGGAAATGGAACGAACAGAAGTTATCCGCGCTGGGAGCCGATCGCGATTTAATCTGGCAATTTCTTGATCACCCATGGTATTCGCCCCGTCAGGAGACGATTATTACAGCGGCGCTGGAAACGATCCATGTCAATCCGAATCTCTTTCTGGAGACAGCGAACAAAGCGTTGACCGATCAGGACGGGAGATACTTCCAGCACGTCGCCCAGCTGCTAGCTGTCTACACAGGAAGAGTGGGACCATTAAAATCCTTTCGTCTCGAAGACGGACTCCTCTGCGCGGTCGACGGCAATGGCGTGCTGGTCGTTCCGGTTTCGCTTGACTACGCTATCTGGAGCGAGGCGGTTTCGCGGCGGGTTGGCGCGCTAGACGGCCTGGTAGGTGGCGACCAGGGTATCAAAGGCGTTGAGATCTGGACGGACGGAAAAATCTCGGAGCGCGCAAAGTATGAGCTTGGCAAACGCTCCATTGGATACGAATCCATTTCTCTAGTTAAGACTGGATGATTTTATGGGAAAGAGGGACAGGTCAGATAAGAGAGAAAGTGAAAGAAGACGAGAATGGAATTGGGATCGCCGATGCAAGAAGTTTGAGTTCGGAGGCAGGCGAGGGGGGAGCAAACAAATAGGGACTTGGATCTCATAGTCCTCGGCAAAACAAAGCGCGATAGGCGCTTGCCAGAATCTACATGGCAACGCTAAATAATAACCGTACAGGCAGACCGGGAGACAACCCGAACAGAGAGGATTTTAGCCGATCGGTCTGACGCGCAGATTATCGCCCGCTTCGATATTTGACC
>DASXIL010000012.1:0-3329 GCA_036497985.1 Candidatus Angelobacter sp.
CACACCGGATTCGCTCATTTCCAGCCATAGATCGTTGCCTTCGCGCGTGCGCTCTCCCACACCGGCAAACACTGAGTAGCCGCCATGGTGCTTGGCCACGTTGTTGATCAGTTCCATGATCACAACGGTCTTGCCCACGCCCGCGCCGCCGAACAGGCCGATTTTTCCGCCCTTCAAAAACGGCTGGATCAGGTCGATAACTTTCACGCCGGTTTCGAACATTTCTGCCTTCGTCGCTTGCTCGTCGAACGCGGGCGCCGGGCGATGGATTGGCAGCCGCTTCGCCGCCTTCACCGGGCCAAGCTGGTCCACCGGTTCGCCGATCACGTTCATCACGCGGCCCAGCGTCTCCTTGCCCACCGGCACTGAAATAGGCCCGCCCAGATCAAGCGCGTTCATTCCGCGCACCATGCCGTCGGTGGCCTGCATTGCGACCGTGCGCACGCGGCCTTCGCCCAGGTGCTGTTGCACTTCCAGCACCACGTCAATCGGGTCCGGCACTTTAAACCCTTCGCTGGTTACGCGCAGCGCCTGGTAAATTGGCGGCAAATTTCCTTCTGAAAACTCCACGTCAACCGCGGGACCCGCGATCTGTATTACCTTGCCTACATTTTGAGTAGCCATAATCTCCCAGCAATTAGCAGTTAGCAATTAGCCTTTGTGTTTTGGCTGCATGCATTTTTGCTAAAGGCCAAATAAAGCTTGTTGTTTTCCGATCACCCGATTCCCTGGGTCCGCGTTCATCCGCGATAAGCTTTCTCAATCTGCGCTCATCTGCGAAAATCTGCGGCGAAAGCCTTTACATTTCCGATCACCCGATCACCAGATATTTCTACTGTGCCGCAGCCGCGCCGCTCACAATCTCAATAATCTCTTTCGTAATTTTCGCCTGGCGGGCGCGGTTCATGGCCAGCGTAAGCGAATCAATCATGTCAGAAGCGTTGCTGGTGGCTGAATCCATGGCCGTCATGCGCGCGGCGTGTTCTGCCGCTTCAGACTCCAGCATGGCGCGGAACAGTTGCGAGTAAATGTAGCGTGGCAACAGGTCGCGGAACAGCACTGCCGGAGGCTGCTCATAGATGTAATCGACTTCGGCCGTGGCAAAGCCCGCGGCCTTCTTGTCCATTTCTGAAGTATCAGCGCCTCGGACGGACG
Organism: Candidatus Angelobacter sp.; assembly: GCA_036497985.1. GTDB lineage: Bacteria > Acidobacteriota > Terriglobia > Terriglobales > Acidobacteriaceae > Angelobacter. Next base: position 1,156 of record DASXIL010000012.1, read on the forward strand.
TGCCTGAATGCGCAGCCGCTTCCAGTCTCCGCGTGCGCTCCTCGCCGGTAATTTCTTCGGTCATCTCGTGCTTCTGTTCGCCAATCGCGCGGATCGGAAGCACTTCATCCACTACCAGCCGTTGCGCAATCACTGACTTGAACTCGTTATAGACGATGTAAACGGAATCGACTTTCCCTTCCGTATAAAGGTGGATCACCTTGTCCGCAATTTCACGCGCGCTCTGCAACTGTGCGCGATTCATCAGGCCCACGTACTCCGCTACAACCTGGATCTGTCCTTTCCGCTCTGCGCCCGCCTCAAGCGCCACCGGATACCTCCGGCGGAAGTAGTCACGCGACTTCCTTCCCAGGGACAGAATGTCGATGTTCTTGTCTTTCTTCAGCGCAATAAACTTTGCAGCGGCTTTGAGGATGTTGGAGTTGAATGCACCGGCCAGCCCTTTTTCGCCTGAGACCACAATCAGCATCGCGGTCTTCTCTTCGCGGCGCACCAGCAACGGATGAAGCGCTTCGCCCGTGGCCGGATCATAGACATCCGCGCGGGTGACCAACGACTTCAACACGTTGGTGATCATCTGCCCAAAAGGACGGGTCTGCAACGCACGTTCCTGCGCGCGGCGCAGTTTGGCCGCCGAAACCATTTGCATGGCCTTGGTGATCTGCCGCGTGTTGCGCACGCTGCGGATTCGCCGCCGAATGTCTAAGAGGTTGGCCATGTGTCTGCTTTCTTCGTCTCCCCAAGAACTTCGTACTTTCAGGTCCTTCGACTCGCGCTTCGCGCTCGCTCAGGATTTCGGCAGCGGGCTCCCGCAGCGCTCACGCCCGCTAATCGCCTCAACCTTTCGCAGTCGCTGTCTGCCGTTCGGCCACAAAGCGCTGTTTGAACTCCTTCAGCGTCTTTTCAATCTCCGCCTTCATCGCGTCGTCGATCGTCTTCTTCTGCATGATGGAATCGAGCAGCTTGGGATTCATCGACTCAACGTATTTGTTCAGCTCTTCAGAGAACGCACGAATCTGATCGACTTCCAGGTCGTCCAGGTAACCGTTGGTTCCGGCAAAAATGATCATGATCTGCTTGCCGAATGAAAGCGGCTGGTACTGGTCCTGCTTCAGGATCTCCACCAGGCGTTTGCCGCGGCTGAGCTGCGCCTGCGTGGCTTTGTCCAGGTCGGAACCGAACTGCGCAAACGCTGCCAGCTCTCGATACTGCGCCAGTTCCAGCTTCAAGCTGCCTGCTACCTGCCGCATGGCTTTAATCTGCGCCGAACCACCCACGCGGCTTACTGAAATGCCGACGTTTACCGCCGGACGCACGCCGGAGTTGAACAGGTCGGTTTCAAGGAATATCTGCCCGTCAGTAATGGAAATGACGTTGGTTGGAATGTAGGCTGAAACGTCGCCCGCCTGTGTTTCGATGACCGGCAGCGCCGTAAGCGAACCTCCACCCTTCTTGTCTGACATTTTTGCCGCGCGCTCCAGCAAACGGGAGTGAAGATAAAACACGTCTCCGGGATAGGCTTCGCGTCCCGGCGGACGGCGCAGCAGCAATGAAATCTCGCGGTACGCCGCAGCGTGCTTGGAGAGATCGTCATAGATCACCAGCGCGTGCTTGCCTGTATCGCGGAAGTACTCTCCCATGGCGCAGGCCGCGTATGGCGCAAGATAAAGCATTGGGGCAGGCTCTGAAGCTGAAGCTGCCACCACGATCGTATATTCCATGGCGCCGTAATCTTCCAGCACCTTTACCACCTGCGCGATTGACGAACGCTTCTGTCCAATAGCGTTGTAGATGCAAATCAGGTTGTTGCCCTTGCTGTTGATAATGGTGTCCAGCGCGACGGCGGTCTTGCCGGTCTGGCGGTCGCCAATGATCAGCTCGCGCTGGCCGCGGCAAACGGGAATCATCGAGTCAATGGCCTTGATGCCCGTGGCCATGGGCTCGCGCACCGGCTGGCGGTCAATCACGCCCGGCGCGATGCGCTCAATCGCAATCTGCTTATTCGACGCGATCGGCCCTTTTCCGTCAATTGGCTGCCACAGAGCGTTCACCACGCGGCCAATCATGCCTTCACCCACGGGGACTGACATGATTGTCCCGGTGCGCTTCACTTCATCGCCTGCTTTGATTTCAGTGAATTCGCCAAGCAGCACCGAGCCCACCTGGTCTTCTTC
>DASXIL010000013.1:0-4577 GCA_036497985.1 Candidatus Angelobacter sp.
CGCTGCGCTTCCTCGGAGGCGCTTAGGAGGGCAACGAATGTGTGGGCATCTGGCGCGGCTATATCTTATTAGTATGGTGTATCCGCGCACTCTGTACCTCAGCGGCTGAAGCCGGAGGGTTTATCAGCTTTACCGCAGGTCTAAAGACCTGCGCCACCCCGCTGTAGGACACATGAAAACATAAAAAGGTATAAAGCATTACCCAGCGATTACCTCAATCGCACTTACAGCTTCCGGCGGCAATTTCAGTGAGCGGCTTTCAAGGTCTTGCTTCATGTGTTCAGAGTTTGTGGTGCCGGTAAGAGGCAGCATGCCAACGGCGCGGGCGAAAGCAAAAATAATCTGGGCTGGCGTGGCATTGTTCTGCGCGGCAAGAGCCGTGATGGTGGGATGGGCCAAGACCTGTCTGTTCGCGGTGAGAAGAGAAAATCCCTGGTAGATGATGTTGCGCTCTCGGCAGAAAGTGCGCACATCGCGGTCCCACCCGCGAATGGCATAGCATCGGTTCTGGACGAAAGTTGGCGGTTCCGCGTGGGCCCGGGCCATCTGCTGCAGTTGACCGAGTGAAATGTTGCTGACACCGAGAAGGCGTGTGCGTCCGGCATCGCGTTCTTTGATCATGGCCTGCCAGGTTTCAAAATCGGCGGTGGTCCAGTGGGAGTTAGAAGCGGGGCCGTGCAGAACAAAGCTGTCCACGTGGTCCGTGCCAAGATGCTCAAGCGAGCTGGCCATCGATTGCGCGACCTGGAGAGATAATGACGCCGCTGGATCATAAGGCAGACGATGGTCCTGCCCGTCTTGATAAGTGAATTTAGTCTGAAGAAAAAGATCGGCGCGGGTGACCAGTCCGGCGAGGTATGTGGCACCCAATCCCTCGCCGACCGCGGCTTCAAAGTAGTGGCGGCGCTGGTTGGCCGTATCGATAGCGCGAAAGCCCGAACGGATAGCGAGTTCGGTAAGAGCAGCTGTACGGTCTTCTTTCCAGGCGGTACCGTAAAGGAAGTCAGGAACAGAAGCGCGAGCGTTGGACATGGATCTATTTTTACACGAGGCGTTTGCAGGCTTGACAGGCAGGAGAAGGCCAAAGATGAGTGTTTACGCGATTGCACAATTGAAGATCACCGACCGGGCGGCTTACGACCGATACCAGGCGAAGTTTATGGGCGTGATGAAACGGTTCCAGGGGCGATTGCCGGCGGCAGATGAGAAGCCGCAGGTGATCGAAGGGGAATGGGAACGCGATAAGGTGGTCTTGCTTTCATTTCCGGATGAGAAGGCCTTTCATGAGTGGGCGGATTCGCCGGAGTATCAGGAGATTGCAAAGGACCGCAAGGCAGGATCAGAGGCGGTGGTGCTACTGGTGAAGGGACTTGGATGAGGGGATTTTTCACCGCCGGAGGCGCGGAGAAACAAAAAGGTGGATTGATGTCGCAAAAATAAAGTGGTGCGGTAACGATTTCAGTTGATTTATTCGCTCAATGTTCGCTATATTGAAAGCAATATGGAACGGTCTGTGACAGCTGCGCAACGGAAAACCGTTGCGTTTTGTATTTTGGCCAAGTTGCGGCCCTCTGCCTGCTGGGATTGGGATTGGGTCACCCCTGGGACACCCAAGCGTCACGCAAGGGTCACCCGGCGTCACGCAAGCGTTGATTTGTGGAAGTGCCTTTGTTTGCAGTGTGGGACGGAAAAGGCCGGGTGGGGTGATCGCAGACAATGCACAAGATCGAAAGCAAATTTTACCGCGGATTAACACGGATGGACGTGGATAGAGATAAAAGTAGTAAGAGCCAAAATTTCCATCGAGATGCAAGACCTGCACTCGATGACAAATCGGAACCAGCGCAGCTATTTGCCGACTGACGGGAAGGCGGGATACTGGGATTATGAGGTCTGATAACAAAAGAAAGAGCGGCGATCAGGATGATCCGATAGTGAAAAGTTTTCTTGATTACCTGAACGTGGAGAAAGGGCTGACGCCGTTGACTGTAGCCGCTTACAAGTCCGACCTGATTCAGCTTGCCGAGTTTCTTGCGGCGCGCCACCGGGAGTTGGCAGAGGCACGGCGGGAAGATATTCGCGCATTTTTGACCCAGCTGTTTGCGAACGGAGTAAAAGATAGATCGGTGGCACGCAAGCTTTCCACGCTGCGGCACTTTTACAAATATCTGCTGCTGGACCGGATCATCCAGCAGGACCCAACACTGGAGATTGATTCGCCAAAGCAATGGAAGGTACTGCCAAAGTCGCTGGCTCCGAGTGAGATTGATGCGATGATGGATGCGGAGGGCCAGGCGGCCGATTCCAAATTTTCCGCGGCGCTGGCGCAGCGCGACCAAACCATGCTGGAAGTGTTTTACGCGGGCGGAATGCGGGTTTCTGAGATCATCCACGTGAAGTTGGAAGACTTGAAGCTGGAACTTGGGTACATATTGGTGCGTGGCAAGGGTGACAAGGAACGGATTGTCCCGATTGGTAAAGCCGCGCAAGAGCGAGTAAGCGCATATCTTGCTGACGGACGGGAAGTGCTGCTGAACGGAAAGATTTCATCCATGTTGTTTGTGCGTCGCGGAGGCGGGCGATTATCGCGGCAGCGCGTATGGCAGATGGTGAAAGATGCTTCCGCATCGGTGCGGCCCGCCAGCCCGCACATGTTGCGCCATAGCTGCGCCACGCACATGGTGGAAAACGGCGCTGACCTGCGTACAGTGCAAACAATCCTGGGACACGCCGACATTTCAACGAGCCAGATTTATACGCATGTGGCGCTGGACCACCTGAAGACCGTTTATCGCAACTTTCATCCGCGAGGAAAACGAAGCGCCGGGGCGGGGAAGCCATGAAGCGGCAAAACCAGGTGAGCACGGAGATTCAACGCGGCATCGGCAAGTTTCTGGATTCGCTGCGCGGAGAGCGTAATGCGTCAGAGCATACGCTGCGAGCCTATAGCAATGAACTGAACCGCTTTGCCGAATACCTTGGGCCCGAAGCGCGGTGGAAAGAGATTGACCACATTACGGTGCGGGGCTTCTTGTCTCACCTGCATGGTTGCGGACTGAGCAAAGTTTCCGTGGCGCGGGCGCTGGCTGCCTTGCGGTCAATGTACAAATGGCTGGGGCGAGAGGGCATTGTTGCCCAAAACCCGGCCAAGCTGGTGTCATCACCGAAGCTGCCCAAGAAGCTGCCACGCGTGCCGACGATGGAAGAGATCAATGGCCTGCTGAACACCGACATGCCGGAGAGCGCCGCGTTTCCTGAGCGCGATCGCGCGATTTTTGAACTGCTTTACGGCTGCGGACTCCGAAATTCGGAATTAGTGGGGACCGAACTGGGCGATATCCAGGAAGCCAACGGCGTAATTTTGATTCGCGGAAAGGGCAAGAAGCAGCGTTATGTCCCGCTGGAAGGCGCGGCAGCGGATGCGCTGGTGGCTTATCGAGAAGCACGGCAGCTGGTGCTGAAGGCAACGCGCAAGAACACGCGCCGGTTGTTCATCAATCAGCGGGGCGGGCCGCTGACGACACGCAGCGTGGGGCGGATCGTGAAAAAGATTGCTGTTTCAAGGGGGCTGCCGCCGGACATGCACCCGCATACTTTGCGTCATGCTTTTGGAACGCACATGCTGACGGAAGGCGCGGACTTGCGGGCCATCCAGGAACTGCTGGGACATGAGCGGCTGGCGACCACGCAGAAGTATACGCAACTCTCGATTACGCACGTGATGGAAGTCTATGACAAGACGCATCCACGGGCGAAGTAACATGGGATTTGGTCGGCGTCGCAGGCCAATATTACGGGTTAAAATGATGGGAGTGGCCCTGTAGCTCAGATGGATAGAGCGACGGTTTCCTAAACCGCAGGTCGCAGGTTCGACTCCTGCCAGGGTCACCAGACTTCACGGAAGGCTTTGCCAGTGCATTGGACATTGAAAGTGTCGGCGGCATTTCTAAGCCTGATGTTGTGCTGCAATGCAGGAGCAGCAGACATGCGCGTCCATGCCCTGCAGTCAAAGCAACCCAATACACCTCAGCCGGGAGTTACTGCGAACAGCATCACCATTGGCAGCCTGGCTCCGTTGACTGGGGACAACGCCGAAACGGGCAACGCGGTAAAGGCGCTCTTGACCGCCTACTTTGACGACCTGAACCAGCGCGGCGGAGTCTACGGTCGGCGAATTGTGTTGCGCTTTGCGGAATCGGGAGACAGCAGCGCGGCTACGCTGAAGAATGCGAAGCGTCTGGCTGCCACTCCGGTATTTGCCATGGTAGCCCCGTTTGTGCCTGATGCGGAGCAAAAGCTGGCTGCGGTGGCACAAGCCAGCAAGATACCGCTGGTTGGGCTGCTGGCGCTTTCCGTGCCCAACGAACCAGCCAATCGCGAAGTGTTTTATCTTCTTCCGGGCTTTCAGCAACTGGAGCAAGAGTTGGTCCGCTTTGCCGCGGCACGGGAAAAAGCGGCGATGGAGAAGACTGCAGTGGTGGTCGCCGATAGCAAGCTGCAAACGGACGTGGCCGCAGCCATGCAAACAACATGGAAAGAGCTGAGCGTCGAGAAGCCGAAGGAGGTTGTGTTTTCTG
>DASXIL010000014.1:0-3354 GCA_036497985.1 Candidatus Angelobacter sp.
CGCGCCCCCGGCAAACAGCCAGATGTTCAGCGCCTCATTCCAGTTCAGCAACAATCCGGGATGTCCGGCTATCACGGCAGCTCTGGTGAACTCCAACTGGACGGTCAGCGATCCCTCGGTGCATCTCTCATCTCCGCAGGCGACACAAGTCACGGCCACCTGCACCGCCACAGTCACAACGCCGGTGAGCATTACAGCCACTCCTGTAAGTGGTGAGATGTTTACAGGGCACGCTTCGCTGACCTGCAACTAGATTCGCATCCTACGGAGTGGATTTCCGCCAGCTTAATTTCGCAGGTTCACGTCTCCCGCCGTTAGGTGGACGTGCAGCCTGTACTTGCCCGGACCTTTCCATTTGATTGACCGGAATAATCCTCCCGTGGCGGCTTTAAACGCGGGAGCGTGTAAATCGCCGGCAGTCACGGATGCGTCCACATCACCCCAATCACTGGAGCTGCCCACGGAGATATTCAAGTCACCTGCATTGGCTTCAATGTCTTTGTCGCCTTTAATTCCTGTAACGCTCATATCGCCCGCGGTCAGCCGGATGCGCAGATCAGTAAGCGCCGGGACCTCAATTGTGGCGTGAAAATTATTGTGCGGCGTATTCTCCACGCGCACGTCGGCCGACTTGCCATTCGTTGTCAGCTTTATGCGCGCGCCGCTCGCCTCATTCCAACGCACGTGGATGCGATTGTCAGAGCTTGCGAGAATCTTGTAATCGCCCGACTCCAAGGTGATTTCAATCCGGCCGCCGGAAACAAAATCTTTCTCCGCTGGATTGCCCAGGGTCTGCGCGCTCAAGCTTATTGGCATGAGTGAGAGTCCAGCCAGAAACAGGAACGTTGCGATTGCGGTTTTCATGTAGTTCCTCCTGCACACACTGCGACCTTCGTCTTGTGATACGCGATAAGCGATGTGCAAGTTCCAGCTAAACTGTGCCGCCCGGGACTTTCTTCTTGGCGCCGCAAAACCGCTGGTGCTGCTCAAAAATGTAACTGTCGGTCATTCCGGCCAGGTAATCGCAGACGATCCTGTGCAGCGGCTCGCTCCGCGTCTTGGCCTGGTAGCTGGCCGGCAGCTCCCGCGGAGACTTAATAAAGAAGGCAAACATTTCCGCTATCACCTGCTCGGCCTGCTGCTTGTCACGCTGCTGCGCCGGACTGTAATAAACATTCTGATAGAGAAATTCTTTTAACTGCTTGCGTTCCTCATCCACTTGCGGGCTGAAAGCGATGAGACGCTGCGGATATCGTCGCACGGTCTCAACCGACTCCACGCCCGCCTGGGCGATTAGCTTTCGGCTGTGGGTGATCAGGTCGCTCACCAACCGGTCCAGCACGCGCTTGAGCGTTTCATTGAAAAGCAGCTTCTCCGCTGTGGCCGGATAGCGCTGCTCGACTTCCGCATGAAGCCGCGCAAAGAGCGGCACGCTCTGCACCTGTTGGCGCGTCAGGATCTTCGCTTCCACGCCGTCATCCAGGTCCGCGGTTGAATAGGCAATCTCATCGGTCAGGTCGATCAACTGTGCTTCCAGCGGCGGACGCTGGTCCAGCAAATACTCCGCCAGCTCAGGAAAATCTTTGGCATCGTAATCGCGAGAGTGCTTCACGATTCCTTCACGCACCTCAAACGTCAGGTTGAGCCCCGGAAATTCCGCATAGCGATGTTCAAACTGCTCCACCGTGCGCAACGCGTGCAGGTTGTGGTCAAAGTGGTCGCCATATTCCTGCATTGCTGCATCCAAAACGCGCTCGCCCGCATGGCCAAACGGCGGATGCCCCACGTCATGCGCCAGCGCCAGCGCTTCCACAAGGTCTTCATTCAGTTGCAGCTCGGCGGCAATGGTGCGGGAAATCTGCGCAACTTCAATGGTGTGCGTGAGCCGGTTGCGAAAATGGTCAGAGCGCCTGCCGGTAAAAACCTGCGTCTTGTTTTCCAGCCGGCGGAAAGCCCGCGAATGCACCACGCGGTCGCGGTCGCGCTGGAAAACGTTGCGGTACGCGTGGGCTTCTTCCGGATAGCGCCGTCCACGGCTCTCTTCCGCTCGCAACGCATAAGGGGCAAGCATGCAAAGAGTGTATCGCAGCCGAGCCCATCTTCTTGTCGCTGCGGCGCAGCCGTGTACTTCACCAGCAAATTTGCTAGACTGCCTTCTTATTATGACGCCAATAACTGATCTGCCGCAGCAAACGGCGCGCCAACGCAACTGGGCGCCATGGATCGCCTTGTTGCTTGCCCTGGCGGCCATGCTTTCCAATGCCGGGTTCTTCATGGGACTTCCCGGTCAGCGTGCCATCCCGTGGCTGAGCATTGCGCTGGCGATTGCCGCGCTGGTCTGCGCCGCACTGGGAATCATGCGCGCCTTCCGTCAATCGCAGGTCTATGGCGGCAAAATTTCCAGTTCGATTCTTGGCGTGCTATCACTGCTCATCTGCGGACTGGTTGCAGTTGCGTCGATCACCTCGCGCGCTCTGCCCGTCGCCACCAATGCGCCGCAAGTGGGACAAAAGGCGCCGGACTTCACCCTGGCCGATACCAACGGCAACAAGGTTTCATTAGAGCAGTTGCTCGGCAAGGCCGACTCATCCGTATCAGCATCCGCAAGCAACACAGCCGGCCAAACTACTCCAGTTGGGCTGAGCACGGCCGCACCGCCCAAGGCCGTCTTGCTCGTCTTCTATCGCGGCTATTGGTGACCATTCTGCAACCTCGAGTTACGAGGCATCCAGAAAAACCTGAAAGAGTTTGAAGCCGCCGGTGTGCGTCCCGTGGCCATCAGCGTGGACACGCCGGAAGTCTCGCGCAACCTGGCCGGCAAAGCCGGATATACCTTCCCTATCCTGTCCGATCCCCAGACTGAAACCATCCGCCGCTATAACCTGCTGCATAAAGGCGGCGGACCTGAAGGCAGTGACATTGCGCGTCCAGCAGAGTTTCTGGTGGATTCCTCCGGCACAGTGCGCTGGACGAACTTCACTGAAGATATCCGCATCCGCGCCAAGGCCGACGAGATGCTGGCCGCAGCCAGGGGGTTGAAGTAGTTATTGGAAGTTGCGCGGCGCAAACCGGGGCCCTCGACGAGCCCGCTGTTGGCTTGGCGGGGTGGAAATTCGCCGCGCCTCAACCTGTCATCCTGAAAGAGCGGCCGCTTTTGCCGCGAATGAAGGACCTAAATCGGCGAAGCTCACCCCTCCCCCGGGTCAACCCCGAGAAATAACGACTTGCACGATTCAACTCCGGGGTTAGGAGATTTGGGTTTCTGATCACCCGATCACCCGATCTCTTCTACCCCACCCGGCTCTTTTAACACTTTTGTTGCAAACAAAAGCACTTCCGTAAATCGATCCTTGC
>DASXIL010000015.1:0-5133 GCA_036497985.1 Candidatus Angelobacter sp.
CACTCTAATCAACGCAACGTTGACCTGGAAGTGAACCGGCGTCATTTGCTGAAGCTTGGCTTCGCTACCATAGCTGCGGCTTCGCTGCCGGGCAGGCAACTTCAAGCGCAATCCGGCCCGGAATCATGCGCACCGCCGATCCCTCAGAACCACGCAGCCTCCAATGGCGGGTCATGCCCGTACCCGATCCCCTGGCTCGATAAGAACGGCAATCATAACCAAAGCCCGGCGCCGAATGTTGAGCTATCCAACATCTTTCACTTCAAAGGAAAGCTGGCCCGATGCAACGGCTTCCACGGGATGGGCACGGACAATAAAGGCAATCGCTTCGCCTGGGGAAATCCAACAACCGACTACAGCTATATGGCAGGCGAATATTGGGCGGGACGGCAAGCTCGGCAGGGAATATTTACCCATACGTGACTCACGGTTTTTAAGGGACCGGCGGTCCCTGCGAACCAGTTCCATGACTTTCATCCTCCCATTTCGCCTGAAGGGCTGTATTGGGTCACGCCTGTGCCATTAGCCGGCCTCACCTTCAGCCAGGACGGAGCAACGGCCACGCTGCAGATGACGAATGTGCCGATCATTGACCAGCCGCGCTGGCCGGCGATGGATGCGGAAACAACTCCGGCATCGATGGACTTCAAGCTCGTCTTCAAGGCGACGAGTGAGCCGGTGAAGTATGAAGACCCGTTGCGCCAGTTCCGCTTCGAGGGCTTTAAGGCGAATGCACAACTGGAAGCCACCTTTCGGGTGCCCTCGATTGATTTCACGTTCAAAACCGACCCGCTCGACACATCAAAGTGCGACTTTGCCGTGATGGGTACGGAAGTGAACGGAAAATATTACGAAGCGCCGAAGGGCTGAATGTACTCAGGACAACTGCGGATGGATCGCGATTGAGATCCATCCGTTGTCCTAGCAAAAGCGCACGCCTATTTTTTGGACCCATGATCCGGGACAATCTCCGCAACGACGTCGCGGCAGAAGAGCCCCGGTCTGTATTGTAAAAATTTGAGTAAGGAGAATCTCACCAGGGTGGCTCTACCTGGATGCCGACTGAAGTGATATGAGAAAATTCTTGTTGCGGCGGTTCTCTGGATGCGGATAATAGAACATGGCAACCGCTCCGGTATCGAAAAAGCAAATAATCGTTAGTAGAGCTACTGGCAGTCACTTCTACAAGTATTCTGCGTTCATTGGTGAGAGACGGGAGTGGCTGAAAGACCTCGTCTTGAACCATCGGTTTTACGCGCCCACGTTGACACAACTCGCTGATCCATCCGATGGCCGGCCGAAGCTTGCAGCTCAAACGGACGATAAGTTGTTTACATTTTTGTATAACAGCCGGTCTGGTGTTTTGGGACGTAATCCGGGAATATCAGTGGAAGAACAGATCAGGCACGGACTAATACTCGACGTGAACATAAGAAAGTATGGCGTTGAACAGCTCATGCCACTCTTAGAGAAAACGATGCGCAAGGAATTTGAGGATTTTCGTGTGTACTCTATGACGAAGCGGTTCAACAATCTCAGCCTTTGGGAAAATTACGCGGCCAATCACAACGGGTATTGTCTCGAATTCGCCAACGACAGTGTCTTCAGGCTCGCAAATGATGTTACTTACAACGATGCACCAGAATTCGATATTTCGGACGATGATCAACGCAGCGGTTGGTTCTTATTTTACAAGCGTATTGACTATAGGAGTGAAGAGGAAGTCAGAATCTACGTTCCACGAATGTTCTCAGATGGTTTAGTTCCTTTTGATCCGCAGCATCTCACGCGATTGATTATTGGCAGACATATGCCTGAAGCTGACCGTGCTCTGATTCGAGAATGGGCTAAACAGCGAACAACCGAATTAAAAGTTGTGACTGCATTATGGGACTCTGATATGCAGGATATTCGAATTCAAGACTAACCTCGAAGCAGATGTTTCACGACTTAGAAAAATAATCTTCCAAAAAGTTTCTGTTTGGAAGCCATCAAAGTAAATAGCTCTCCTCACAGGACGTCACCATTCTCTGGCTGCACCGCCGCGTGCACAATCCATTCGAAAGGCGACACGCAGGCTTCCTGCAATCATCATAAAAAATAGAAGTTGTGGTGGTGACACAATGATCCGGAAGCTGAAGTCGGGCGAGTACCGTTTGTACTCCCGCAAGAAGAACCCCAAGACCGGCAAGCGCCGCAATCTGGGCACTTTCTCAACCATGGAGAAAGCCAAGGCCCATGAGCGCGCAGTGCAGTACTTTAAACGCCATTAAGTAAGGAGAAAACATGCCGAGCGAAAAACAACGGAGCGCTGCACGGAAGAACATCAAGAAGGCCGCAAGTGCCGCAAAAAAGAAGCGCACCATCGCGCATTTGCCCAAGTCGACCAGGACCGCACTAGGGAAACAAGCAGCCAAGGTTGCAAAAGAGAAACGCCAAAAGAAGGCTGCGTAAGATCAGGGCTGTTGGAAAGACGCCATCGTAAACGGGCCGGGCACCGGGCTGAAGATGACAGTAGCATTGGTGCGATCAAAGAATACTGACCTGAACGGAGCTGCGGGAAGCAATCCGTCCTGCAGGTCGGACGGCTTTTGCAAATCGTTGTGCAGGACCACGACTTGGGTTTCCGGCAGGTGAGCGCCTGCAATTGATACGTCGTGCAGGAGAATGGTGGAAGCCCGATGATCGGCAAGGTTGGTGGAAACCTGCATCAGGCAATTGGCATTTCCGCATGAGAGCTCCGAAACCCGGGCGATGCGGTCCTGAAAAATCAGGAATTGCGAAATACCAGAGTCCAGCGCAAGTCTCCAGCTTCCAGTGGGAGAAGCCTCAGATCCGACTTTAATCAGCAATCGTGACTCATTGATTTCCACGGGAACACGCAACCCGGTTGGCACTTGTGCGGATTCAGGGAAAGGATAGAGTTCCAGGGTGCGATGCTCGTAGTCGAGACGGAAAGAGAACTGCAGCAGAAAATTCATGCCCAGCACGCCGCGAATCTTGCGGTCCAAAGCAGTGAGTTGCGGGAGAGGCACCGCCAACGCTTCCTGGTTTGAAACCGATGCAGGGCCTACCCGGAACGTCTGGAAATAATAACGAGGCACATCTGTGGCGCTGGCCAGGCTGGCCAACCTGAGCCTGTCTTTGGGCTGCAAGGCGAGTTCGGTGGCGAGTTGCGGATCAATCAAAGTGGTATTGGTGCCGGTATCAATCAGAAAATCAAATGGCCCCCGATCATTGATGAAAACGCTTGTCACCATCAGATAACCGGAAATGGTGCGGACCCGAAGATGAGTGTTGGTTGCTGAATCGGGATTGTGGGGCGCGGCGAACGCAAACGAGGCACAGCAAGAGAACAACAGGATGAGTGCGAAATGTTTTGCGGTACGAGCCATTCGTCTTCCTTGGAACCGTGCAAGCGGCCCGAGGGAAGCCGTGAGAAAGCTATCGTGAGCGCGATTGAGTTCATGGGGAAGATGACTTTTGGCCGCAGCACTTGTGGAGCAATGTAACGGCGGTTGAGAGCAGGCGCGTCTTATGGTCGCAGATTCTCAAAAGCGGGCAGCTTTCCTGATGCGTTTTAGCCTTATGAATGCTTGAGTTTTCGACGAATCAAGATCTGAATGCCTGGTAAAAATCTGCCAGACAGCGCGTGTTAACCACTCTGGTTACGTTACTTTGCGCCATGAGCCTCACGGCACGTTTGTCACCGTGGAAGTGATGCTTGTCATTGCGAGTTTTGAATGCTGGGCCCGTAGCCGGCAGGGCCGAAGTCCTATGCGTGGTAGAATCACGCGGCCTTCACGCTCATGTCCACTGAACTCAGACGATCCATGGGGCTTACCGCCGCCACGTCAATGGTGGTGGGAATTATTGTGGGCGCGTCCATTTTTGTGCAGCCCGCAGAAGTCACCCGTCTGGTACCGAATAGAAGCGGCGTAATTCTGGCTTGGCTGGCTTCAGGCGTGCTCACGCTGTGCGCAGCGCTGGTGTGCGCGGAACTGTCTCGGCTTTTTCCTGAAACGGGCGGCGTGTATGTCTTTCTGAAGCAAATTTATTCTCCTGCCCTTGGGTTCCTTTGGGGATGGACGATGTTCTTTGTAATGCACGCGGGAATTCTGGCGGCCATTGCGGTAGTGCTCGCTCGCTATCTGGGATATTTCTTTGGCTTTGGCGATACCGGCGTTCGCTTGCTGGCCATGGCCGCGATTCTCCTGGTTTCTTTTATCCAATATCTTGGCGTGAAGCCGGGCAGCGCCGTACAGGTGATTCTTACCGCGGCAAAGATCTGCGCAGTCGCATTGTTATGTGCCCTGATTTTCACGCTGGGAAAAGCGGCGCACCATGACGTAATCTCTTCCGTCGACCAGCCCGTCCGTTTTGCCTCCTTCGGCCTTGCGGTGGCTGCAGGACTGTTCGCGTTTGGCGGCTGGCACATGGTTTCCTATTCCGCAGGTGAAACGCGGAATCCGGAGCGCACCATTCCGCGCGCTCTGGTCCTGGGCGTGTTCATTGTGACGGCCTGCTACACGCTTTTAAACGCCGCGTATCTTTACGTAATGCCGCTTAGCTCGGTGGCCACTTCCACTCGCGTTGCCGCCGAGGCAATGGAGCGTGTTCTGGGACCGATGGGCGGAAAGGCAATCACGGTGATAATTATTCTGTCGGCGCTCGGCTCGTTGAATGGTATTGCTCTGGCCGGCCCTCGGGTCTATTACGCAATGGCGCAAGACGGCCTCGCTTTCCAATGGATGGCGGCGCTCCATCCCAAACGCCAGACTCCTTATCTTGCGATTGCTGCTCAGGCCGTGTGGGCGTGCATTCTTGCCACCACAAATTCTTATCGTGCTCTTTTTAGCCGGGTGATCTATACCGAATGGCTTTTCTTTGCTCTGCTGGCAGCCGGCATTTTTCTGCTGCACCGGCGTGGCCAATACACGCCCAAGTTTCTTGCATTGGCCTATCCGCAGCTGCCTGCCATTTCATTTGTCACATCGGCTGCCATTGCCATCAACCAGATCTGGGCCGCTCCGCGTGACAGTTTTATTGGTCTGGGTTTGCTTCTTATGGGCCTTCCTGTATATTTTTTCTGGGCCCATCGCAATACGACTGAGAAAGGGCGCAGAGGACCGA
>DASXIL010000016.1:0-7519 GCA_036497985.1 Candidatus Angelobacter sp.
CCAATTGCGGTGATCGGCGGCGGCGATTCCGCCATGGAAGAAGCTTTGTTCCTGAGCCGCTTTGCCACCAAGGTCACAATCATCCATCGGCGTGAGCACTTCCGCGCTTCCAAGATCATGCTGGACCGCGCGCGCAAGCACGAGAAAATTGAGTTCCTCACAGACACGATGGTGGAAGACGTGCTTGACCCGAGCCAGAAAGAAGTCATCGCGCTCAAGTTGAAGAACCTTAAGACCGGCAAAGTCTGGGACTTCCCCACCAGCGCCATGTTCCTGGGCATTGGCCACGTGCCTAATGCCAAAATGTTCACCGGCCAGCTCGACATGGACGACGACGGCTACCTGAAGACCCGCGACTTTGTGATGACTCGCGTACCCGGCGTTTTTGCCTGCGGCGACGTGCAGGACCGCCGCTATCGGCAGGCGATTACCGCTGCAGGATCGGGCTGCGCCGCCGCCATAGAAGCGGAAAAGTTTTTGGAAGAGCACGGACGATAAGAATGGTCTGGAAGATGGCAGGCTATGGACACATCAGAAAGCTACAATGAGCTCGCCAGCCACTACCATTTGATATTTAAGAATTGGGAAGCTTCAATCGATCGGCAAGCGGCGGTGCTCTCCTCCATTCTCAAACGGGAGTGCTCCCTGGATGGCACGGCCCGCATCCTTGATTGCGCTTGCGGCATCGGAACTCAGTCGCTCGGCTTAGCGAGAATGGGCTTTCGAGTGAGCGGCTGTGACATCAGTTCCAAATCAATAGAACGCGCCCGGTTGGAAGCGGAAAAGCGCAAGCTTGACATTCAGTTCTCCGTGGCGAACCTGCTCAATCTGCAAGATTTTGGCGAATCAAGCTTCGACGCGGTGATCTGCATGGACAATGCGCTTCCGCATTTGCAGAGCGCTGAGGAGCTTCTGCAAGCGGCAATTCAAATCAGGGCAAGGCTTCGTCCGGGAGGCTGCTTCATGGCCAGCATCCGAGACTATGATGACCTGCTGAAGGAAAGGCCAGTTGTTCACGGGCCGTCCTTTTACTCCGACGAAGGACGCAGGCGGATTGTTTTTCAGGTTTGGGACTGGCTGGATGATCGCCGCTATACTTTTCACCTTTATATAACCCGCGAAACAGCGAATACATGGGACACGGTTCACGCTTCGGCCGTTTACCGCTGTGTGCTCCGTGACGAAGTTGCGGCCGCATTGAGCCATGCAGGATTTGCGAATGTGCGATGGCTGTTTCCATCAAACAGTGGCTTTTATCAGCCTGCCGTTGTTGCGGAAGCGATTTAGCGCCGCCAAGGGGTGTTGGCTGTCAAAACTTGGCTTAGCCGACAGAAGTGCGGTAAGCTTTCGCCGGGAGCGCCCTTCGCACCATGTTAATGTGCCTTCCGTATCTTGCATTTGTCGGATTCGGATTGCATTGCCTGCTCACTGCGTTGATTCCATCCTCGAGTAAAAAGGATTGGAGACATTGGAAGCTATATGTCCTTGTAAATTTTCTGCCAGGTTTTTTCGATTCGTTCCTGGAGCGATTCGGCTTCGTCAGCTTTGGACTCACCAGACACAGGCTAACTCCCGTAGCTGATTTCAACGAGAAAGCGGCTATATCGCTCTATTACGTCTTCGCGACCACCTTCCTACTGCTCGGCATCGGCGGGCTTGCCCTGATTGTCTATCGCAGCATCAGCTAAGCCGGTATTTCCTCACGCCTGCCTGCTTGTGTTAAAAAAGTAAGTTCCCTTCTATGCCTTCATCTCAAACAACCCAGGAGCGCCGTTGTTAAGGGCCGCGTTTATTTCCTTGTCAGAAAGTAAATCTCTGCGCTCTGCGGCGGAGAAAACCTGGATCGGCCAGAGGCTCTCACGCCGTTTTGTGGCCGGTACCACCATTGAAGACGCTCTTGCGGCCACGCAGGCCATGAACAAGCTGGGGCTCAGCGTGAGCGTGGACAATCTGGGCGAAAACGTGACCAACGCCGACGAAGCACGGCACAGCGCGCAGCTCTATCACCAGATGCTGGACCAGATGAGCGCGCTGGGGTTGAACGCCAACGTGAGCCTGAAGCTCACGCACATGGGGCTGGACGTGGATGAGGCGATGGCCTATGAAATCGCGTCGGGCGTGGTGCAGCACGCGGCGCGGATCAATAATTTCGTCCGCATTGACATGGAAGGCTCGCCCTATACGCAGCGGACGCTCGATTTCGTCCATCGGCTGCATAGCCAGCCGGAGAATGCGGGTCATGTGGGCGCGGTGATCCAGTCCTATATGTTCCGCAGTGAAAAAGATGTTGAAGAGCTGCTGGCGCAGCGGATACGCATTCGGCTGTGCAAAGGCGCTTACAAGGAACCGCCGGAAGTGGCGTTTCCTAAAAAGGCTGACGTTGATGCGAACTACGTCAAGCTGATGAAGATGTTGCTGAAGAGCGGCGTCTATCACGGCATCGCCACGCACGATGAAAATATGATCCGGGCGACCATTGAGTTTGCACAGAAAGAAAAAATTGCGGCCTCGACCTTTGAGTTTCAGATGCTTTACGGAGTGCGTCGCGATTTGCAGCAAAAGCTGGTGAAAGAAGGCTGGCGCTGCCGCGTTTATATTCCATTCGGAACGGAGTGGTATCCCTACCTGATGCGGCGGCTGGCGGAGCGTCCGGCGAACGCCATTTTTATCTTGAAGAACCTGTTTCGCTAGGAATTTTGCCGCAGACTTGCGGCAGATGGTAAAAGTCCAGAGGTAGAAAACAGACAGCCTTTTCAGGCCACAACAGAGGCTTGGGTAGGGAGTAACCTTTTGCGAAAACGTTTCAGACCTGCGCTCGTGACTCAATTTTCATCGCTGACGCGAAAAACGCCTGTCACTACGACGGTTTGACAACTCTGCATCTACGTAAGCTAAACTAAGTAATTATCGTCGGTAAGCTAAACTAAGTGATTCGCCCCAGAAATTCGTTTCTTAGAGCGGTAAAAACACAGCTTAGTGAATCGCCCCATGACAAACCGGGTTTCATACACGCTTGAATCAACCCTGGAAAGCGTCAATCAGGTGGAACAAAAAGCTACGGAAGTTGCCGCCGGCGCGGGACTGGCTGAAGACGAGCAATATCAGGTGGCCATGGCGGTGCGCGAGGCCGCGGTGAACGCGGTGCTGCACGGCAATGCCTATGATCCGGGAAAAAGGTTTGTGGTGGCATATGAAACCACCGGCGAATCGCTGGTGATTACCATCACCGATCAGGGCAAGGGGCTGGACCCGGAATCGTTGCCGGACCCGCTGGCGCCGGAAAACCTGATGAAAGGCTCAGGCCGGGGGATTTTTTTGATTCGCGCATTCATGGACGAGGTAAAGATCCGAAACAAGAATCCAGGGACGGAAGTAACACTTATCAAACATACGGGCCGCAACGCGGCGAATGCCAAGGAGGAGGAAGCACAGTGAGCATGAAAGCAACCAATCGGCAAGTGGACGGAGTCGCCGTTGTGGATATGAGCGGCCGCATCACTTTAGGTGAGGGCAGCGTGGTATTGCGAGACACCATCCGCGACCTGGTCGGCAAAGGACAGAAAAAGATCCTGCTTAACCTGGGCGACGTCACCTATATTGACAGCTCCGGCATCGGCGAACTGGTAAGCGCGTTTACCGCTGTGCGCCGCGAAGGCGGCGAACTGAAGCTGCTGAACCTGACCAAGAAAGTCCACGATCTGCTACAGATCACCAAGCTCTATACCGTCTTTGATATCAAGGACGACGAAGCGACAGCAATCAAAGCTTTCGGCAAATAACGTTCCCTATGCGGCAGGCGAGTTCCCGCTCGCCTGCCCACAGTACCCACATGCCAAGAATTTCCCGAATAGATCGCGCTGCTGCCACGCCTGAAGTGGCTGAAGTCTACGACCACTTCATGAAGACGCGCGGCAACATTCCCAACATGTTCCGCACAGTAGCACACCGTCCGGAAATTATGCAGACCATGGTGGCGCACTTCCGCGCTGTGATGGAAACCGGCACCGTTCCAGCCAAGCTGAAAGAACTGGTGATCGTGCGCACAACGCAGATCAACCGCTGCGAGTATTGACTGGCGTCACACACCGTCTTGGCAAGACGGCACGGCTGGACAGACGACCAAATCAAAGATCTGGCCAACTTTGAAAAACGATCTGACTTCACGGAAAAAGAAAAAGCCGCGCTGCGGCTGGCGGAACGCGTTACCCGCGACGCGCACACCGTGGACGACAAGCTCTTTGGCGAGCTGCGCCAGCACTTTGACGAAGGCGAGATTATTGAGCTGCTGGCCGCGATTGGGCTGTTTAATTATTTCAATCGGTTTAACGACGCGCTGCAGATGGAGCCGACGAAATAAGTACTCAGCAATTGGCAATCAGCA
Organism: Candidatus Angelobacter sp.; assembly: GCA_036497985.1. Taxonomy (GTDB): domain Bacteria; phylum Acidobacteriota; class Terriglobia; order Terriglobales; family Acidobacteriaceae; genus Angelobacter. Next base: position 4,382 of record DASXIL010000016.1, read on the forward strand.
ATCAGCTCAGCTAAAGCAGATTGAAGCGAGGCCGGCTAAAGGCTGAGACTAAGAGCAAAAGGCCAATAGCCGACGATGAGAGGGGTTGCAAAAAACTAAGAGGCAAGAGCTAGTTGCCAGTTTGCCAGCTGCTATTTCACCGCGATCCTATCTTTGATCGCGTTGAATTGATCGGGTGAGACCGCGCCCTTGGTTCCTACTTCGTCGGTCGTGTGATAAGGACGGCCGGCAATAATGCGGCCTGCTGTTTCTTCATCGATGCCAGGAAGCGTCTGCAGCTGGGCTTTGGTGGCCGAGTTCACGTTCACAGGTTTATCCGGCGCGGAAAGGCCCTGCTTTACGCCCGCTGCAATGGCCTTGCTCTGCTTCGCTGCTTCCTTGGCATCTTTCTTCAACTCAACGGCCGCTACCTTGCTGCCTTCTTTGATCTGCTCTGTGGCTTTAGCGGCGTCCTGCTTGGTTTTTTCCGTGTCCTGGTTGGAGCAGGCGGAGATCAGCAGAAGAGAAAGAGCAAGCGCGGCTGTAACGATGAATTTCATGTGCACTCCTATACGTAGCCCAGCATGTACAGAATCAGGATGATGATCAGGATTAATCCCAGCCCGCCGACAGGGCGATAGCCCCAGGTGCGGCTGTGCGGCCATGACGGCAGCGCACCGATCAACATCAACACCAGAATAACGATCAAAATCGTGATCAAAGGACCTCCAACGCTACCTTATGTTGGAGTGTGAGAAGCTGGAGGGAGTTGGCTGTCCGAGCACTTAGCAATTAGCAATTGGCAATTGGCAATTAGCAATTAGCCGAGCTAAGCCAACTGAGGCGGAACCGGCTGAAGACCACGGATACAGAGCAGGCTAAAGATCAGCCGATCGAGAAAGCAAGAGTGAAAGCCAAGAGACAAGCGCTGGTTCTTTTGTGTTTCCCCAAGCCGCGTCGTCACTGTAGGGTTCCCTCGCTTACGCTCGGGACAGGGGAAAAATCAGCCGGAGAACATGCCCCCGGCTGAGACCTCAGTCATTTTTAGGAGAAGGCGATTACGACGCGCTACGGCGCGGACGAATGCTCAAGTCGCGCACTTGTGCCAGCAGGCTGGAGCGCTGCATGGAATCCAGCTTGTCCAGGCAGCCGATAATTTCGGCAATAAACTCGTCGTGCATCAGGTCGGCAATGTCATCTTCCAGCGACCGGCTGGAGCCTTTGAGCAGATCGCCCATGGAAACTTCCAGGGCCGTGGCCAGCCGCTGCAATGAAGAAAGAGTCGGCATGGCTTTTTCATTTTCGATCTTTGAAACGTATGTGCGCGGCACGGACATGCGCAGGGCAAGCTGGCGCTGGCTCAATCCGGACTTTTGCCTTAGCATACGGATGGCTGACGCTACCTGAAGATGGGAATGATGTCCGTTTGACGGCGGCTCGACCGGCACCTGAATCTCAAGGATCGGCTCCGGTTCATCCTCGTCCAGCGAGGTACGGCATTTTCTGCAAAGATTGTTGTTGGTCCTGAATTGGACTAAGTGACAATGGTCACAACGTACAACTTCCCGGGAATCAACGGGCGCCAGTGCTGTAGCCATGGATGTTTCGGAGTTGCCAGAGCAGGCAGTTTCTCCAAAAACCTTTACCTCGGGGGTACCTGTAACTTCCGTAGTCTCAGGCATCAACTCACAATTGTCAATAAGAAATTTAGGTAAAAACCTGAATTAATGGTAAAAAATAGGGGAATAAATAGAGAAAACAGGTAGAAAACAGGATAAAACCATGGATCAAGTGACCGGAACCAATCTGGACCGAAGCCAGGCCTGGGGCCTGCTTTGCGAATACACCCAGTCAGAAAGCCTGCGCAAGCACATGCTGGCCGTGGAAGCATGCATGCGCGCCTATGCGCGCAAGTTTGGCCAGGACGAAAACAAGTGGGGCATCACCGGCCTGCTGCATGACTTTGATTATGAAAAATACCCCACGCCGGCGGAGCACCCATTTGTGGGCAACAAGATTCTTGAAGAGCGCGGCTATCCGGAAGACGTGCGCCGCGCCATCCTCTCCCATGCCGACTACAGCGGCGTGAAGCGCGAAAGCCAGATGGAAAAAACGCTCTATGCCTGCGACGAGGTTTCCGGTTTCATCACCGCGTCCGCGCTGGTGAAGCCGAACAAGTCACTGGCTGAGGTGGAAGCAAAGTCCGTGCGCAAAAAAATGAAGGACAAAGCTTTTGCCCGCAGCGTGAATCGCGATGACATCATCAACGGCGCGGCTGATCTGGGCGTCGATCTGGAAGAGCACATCGCGTTTTGCATTGAGGCGATGAAGGGGATCGCGGGGGAGCTCGGGCTGGCGGGGAATAATTAGATCTCAGCCCGGAGACGCGGAGCCACAGAGACGCGGAGAAAAGGCAGAGCCGCGAATAGACGCGAATGAACGCGAATCAAGCGTAAGTCGCGGATCACTATGCACGATCTTGATTTCGCGCGTATAGTAGTGGCTCCTACCAAACAGTTAGGCCAGGGTTGGCACACCGCAAGGAGCACGTCAATGGGCAATTCGCTCAATCTCATTGAAAACATCGTGGTGGTAATGCTGGAGAACCGGTCGTTCGACCAGATGCTGGGAACGCTCTATCCGAACAGTTCTCAATTCGAGGGTTTGAAGCTCGACGGGAGCATGTCCAATTGCTGGGACGGCACGGATTTCCCGGTTACGAATACTCCGAGCGGCAATCCTTTCACCACGCCGACTCCCGATCCCGGTGAATCGTTTCCAGACATGAACCTTCAGATTTTCAACACCACGGACCCGACCGATGCGGATAAGGCGAACATGGCAGGCTTTGTCAATGACTGGATGGCAGGTGTAAAAAATCAATATCCCAAGATCCCAACCGGGCGGGGATGCTGGTGGCTCCCAATTGACTGGCCGAACCTTCCGCGAGTGCAGCCTAAGACGAAGACGACGAAGGAGAAGAAGGCGGTTCCGTGCGACATCATGTTTTATTTCACGCCATCGCAGCTCGGGGTCAGTTCCCTGCTGGCGCGGTCGTTTGGCGTTTCCGATGCGTGGTTCGGTTCCTGCCCCACGCAGACTTACCCGAACCGCTTCTTCGTTAATTGCGGCACTTCAGGCGGCTATGTGGAAGACGTG
>DASXIL010000017.1:0-9815 GCA_036497985.1 Candidatus Angelobacter sp.
AATAAAACCGGCCTTGATTTTTTTGACAGTTATTACCAGTCAGCTAAACCTAACGCCGCGAATACGCAATGAAACCAGAGTGGCTAATCTCGCTGATTCACGCACCTGATTCGCTATCCATGCAGATCAGTGTTATCAGCGTTAATCAGTGGTAAGCTTCACAGATTTTTCCGCTATCAGCTTCTTCACTCGTTCCACAAACTGGTCCGCCGGCATGGTGCCTTCTGCCTGCATCTGCCCCCGCAGACGCACGTTCACAGTGCCAGCCTCGGCTTCTTTATCGCCGACGATCAGCAGGAATGGAATTTTCTGCGACGTCAGGTCGCGAATTCTGGCGTTCATCTTTTCTGCGCGATCATCCATGAATGCTCGTATGCCCGCAGCTTTTAGTTGCTGCTCTACTTTCCTGCCGTATTCTGAATGGCGCTCGCTGATGGGAACAATACCGACCTGAATGGGCGAGAGCCATACGGGAAAAGCTCCGGCATAATGCTCAATCAGCACGCCAAAGAACCGCTCTACTGATCCGAACAGCGCGCGATGCACCATGAGCGGCTGCTTGCGCGTGCCGTCTTCTGCCACGTATTCCAGCTTGAAGCGCTCCGGCAGGTTCCAGTCAAACTGGATGGTGGAGAGCTGCCACGGCCGGCCGATGGCGTCGACCAATTTGACGTCAATCTTGGGACCGTAGAATGCCGCTTCGCCGGGAATCATCTTGTAAGGAATATTCAGCTTCTTGAGCACCTTCTCCAGCGAGTCATTGGCCAGGTTCCACATCTCATCGCCGCCGATGAAGGTCTTTTTGTCGTTCGGATCCCAGGTGCTGAGCTCAACCTGATATTGATCAAAGCCAAAAGCCTTCAGCACCGCCAGGGCAAACTCCATGCAACCTTCAATTTCGCCCTCAATCTGCTCCGGCGTGCAGAAGATGTGGGCGTCGTCCTGGGTAAAGCCGCGTACCCGCAGCAGGCCGTGCATCACGCCGGAACGCTCATAGCGGTACACCGTGCCCAGCTCTCCATAGCGCTGCGGCAGGTCGCGATAGGAGCGCAGCGTATTGGCGTAGATCAGGATGTGCCCGGGGCAGTTCATCGGCTTGATGCGATATTCCGCGTCGTCCAGCTCCATGGGCGTGAACATGTTTTGCGCGTAATGGCCTTCGTGTCCGCTGGTCTTCCACAGGTTTACGCGGAAAACATGCGGCGTGTACACCAGAGAGTAGCCGCGTTTCAGGTACTCGTCGCGCATCCAGTCTTCCATCTCTTTGCGGATGATGCCGCCCTTTGGATGCCAGAAGATCAGCCCCGGTCCAGCCAGCTCCTGGATGCTGAACAGATCGAGCTCCTTGCCCAGTACTCGATGGTCGCGCTTCTTCGCCTCTTCAATCGCGTGCAGGTGCTGCTCAAGATCTTTCTTGTTAAAGAATGACGTGCCATAGATGCGCTGCAGCTGCGGGTTCTTCTCATCGCCCAACCAATACGCGCCGGCGATGCTCGTCAGCTTGAAAGCCTTGATCCTGCCGGTGGAAGGCACATGCGGGCCTCGGCAGAAATCCACGAATTTTCCGTTGCGATACGTGGAGATGGGTTCGCCCTGCTTGGTGAACTGCTCAATGAAGTGCACCTTCATGAAGTCGCCTTCAGCTCGAAAGCGCGCCAGCCCTTCATTCCTGGGGATGAACTCGCGCTCGAACTTTTCGTCGCGCGCAGCCACTTCACCCATGCGTTTTTCAATCTTTTCCAGGTCTTCCGGCGTAAAAGGCGTTGGGCGGAAGAAGTCATAGAAGAAGCCGGACTCGGTCGCCGGCCCATGGCCCAGTTTGGTTTCAGGGAAGAGCTCAAGCACGGCCGTCGCCATCAAATGGGCGGACGAATGCCGGTAAACGTACAGGGCTTCCGGATCACGATCGGTAAGCAGGCGCAAGTCGACGTCCTGCTCCAGTGGCTTGCTGAGATCGGCAAACTCCCAGCCATCTTTTGAAGCAGGAGCATGCATGCTGGCCGGCGTCTTATCGGCCTCCACTGCGCTCCCGCTCTGCTCTGCAGGACCGCCATTCTGTTCAGGGGCTGATTGCTGAGCGCTGATTGCTGAAGGCTTCACTTTTGCTACCAGCGCGGCATCCGCCAGCCGTGGACTGATGGAACGCGCGATATCAAGAGGCGTGGTGCCGCTGGGAACTTCTTTTTTGCTTCCGTCAGGAAGCGTGATTTGGATATTTTGGGCCATAGAGATGTTGTGGCACAGCCGGTATCGACTGTGGCAGATGATCTTTCAGTCTAGCGAAGCATGAAACAATGGGTCAAACGAGGCAATGGATAGGAGCGTGGCCATGCGCGATCAGCCCGGGCATCACACTTGGTGTGATAAATTCCTGCCCGAGGCCGCGCACAAACGTGCGCAATAGTCCTAACAAGGGCGCGGCCTGAAATACCCAAACCAGATCCATGCCGCAACAATCCAAAAGACTGCGAACTCTGCCACTGGCCCGCCGACGGAGACAGAGTGCGCGACGAAGGGAATGGGGATCAGCGTAAAAAAGATCGCACACACCAATGAAGCCGTGCGCAAGGACAGGTGTGCGAAATAGAGGAACCAGAGGACCGCCGCCAGGCTCCAGTCAAACGCCGCATGCCAGAGAGCCTGGGGAAGCATGAGAGAGACGATATGGCCATGGGTGAAATCAAATGAAAGCGGGCTGAGCGTCAGGAACAGGCTCACACCAAACAACCACTTGCGCCGCCTCAATCCCAGGAAGATGCTCTCCAGGTCGCGTTTCTTCCTTTCCGGGCTGGCCGCGATAGGCGCGGTGGCCCGCAAAGTTTCGAGCGGCGCCGCCGCGTTGCGCGCAATGCCCTCGAACTCGGGATCCTGGCGAAAATAATCCTCGACCAGCGCCTTCGTATCCCCGCTGGCCTCGCCCGAGAGATAAATCGGCAACAAATCCGTGACCACTTCCCGTGTGACGTTCATAGTTTTGCTCCTGCGGCGGGAACTTGCTCCCGCCATACCTTCCTGGTTTGCATCAGCTTGAGTCTTGCGCGATGAACCTTCACTTTTGCGGTGACCACCGTGATTCCCAGCGTCTCCGCGATTTCTTCGTAGGGCATTTCGTCGAGTGTGCGCATCAGCAGCACCGTGCGGTCCATCTCTGGCAGTTCTTGCAGCGCCGCAAGCACCGCGCGCACTTCCGCGCTCTGCTCCATTTGTGTTTGTGGGCTGATCCGCGTATCGGGCATATTCTCGTCAAGCTGCGTGTGACGTGAGGCCCGTCGCAACAAATCGATATACGCATTTCGTGCAATGGTGAAAAGATAGCTTTTCACCGTTGGCTGGCGAATGCGGTCAGCCGCCATCCACGCGCGCATAAACGTGTCCGAGGTGATCTCATCCGCCATCGTGACATCGCCGCACAAATACAGCGCAAATCGGCGGACATCGCCGGCATAGCATTCGTAGAGGTTCTCGATGTCCGTCATCATGATTGCTATACACTTACGGGCGAACACTCGAAAGGTTACATCAAGGAGAAATCCCTGGCAGCCCATCCCACAGCGGGACGCTTGGGAGCTACTTGCGAAGACGAGCCCGGTTACGGATAGAATTGGAGCCCACGACCGGAAACCGGGAGACTTTACTATGAAAGCACTCAAAATGCAGCGGGTTGTCATTGCGATTTTCGTTCTTCTTCTCAGCGCTCTGGCGCTGGCCGCAGACGGCGGCTATCACCAGATTGAGAAGTACAACTTCCCAGCCGCGCAGGGCAGCACGCGCGAATATTTTGACTACATCACGGTTGACTCTGCATCGCGCCGCGTCTATCTCTCGCACGGTACTGAGATCATCGTGATAGACGCCGACACCGGTGCGATCAAAGGCGCCATCACCGGCCTGAAGCAGGACCACGGAGTCGCCTTTGCTCCTGAATTCAACCGCGGGTTTATAACCGACGGCGGAGATGGCAAAGTCGTGATCTTCGACCTCAAAACACTCAAGAAAATCGGCGAGGCCAATGCCGACAAAGATGCTGACAGTATCGTCTACGATCCGGCATCGAAGCGCGTTTTCGCCATGAACGGCGATCCGCACAGCTCCACCGTGATTGACGCCAAAACCGGCAAGGTCGTCGGGACCATTGATCTGGGCGGCGGTCCTGAGTTCGCCGTCGCCGACGGCAAAGGCACGGTGTACGTGAACATCGAAGACAAAGACGAGTTGGTCGCGATCGATTCAAAATCACTCAAGATCAAGTCGCGCTGGCCGCTCGCGCCCGCCGGAGCGCCGACCGCCCTGGCCATCGATCTCGCGCATCGCCGGCTCTTCAGCGCCGGCCGCAAACCGCAGATGCTCGTAGTGCTCGATGCCGACAGCGGCAAGATTATCCAGTCATTCCCGATCTCCGGAGGAGTGGACGCTGCTGCCTACGATCCTGAAACGGGACTGATCTTTGCTTCCACGCGTGAGGGCAAGATTCACGTCTTTCACCAGGATTCACCGGACAAGTACAGTGAAGTCGAAACCGTCAAGACCGCGTTCGGGGCCAAAACCCTGGGTCTGGACACACGCAAGCACACTGTCTTCGTAGACACGGCAGACTTTTCTCAGCCGGCCAGGAGCGACGCGCGTCCAACGCCGATCCCGGGAACGTTCCACGTATTGGTGTACGGACGGTAAAAAGATGAAACCGCAGCGCAATGTGGTGATCCTGTTGCTCACCGCGACGTTGGCAACCGCGCAGCAGCCGACTACGCAAAACGAGCGCGACACCCGCATGGACCAGATCGTACAGTCCTACGTACCCAGCAAATTCATGGGGACCGTGCTGGTGGCGCAAGACGGCAAGGTGCTACTGGACAAGGGCTACGGATTCGCCAACCTTGAGTGGGACATTCCCAACACGCCGACGACGAAGTTTCGTCTGGGATCGCTTACCAAGCAGTTCACTGCAGCATCGATTCTGCTACTGGAAGAGCGTGGCAAGCTCAAAATCGAAGATCCCATTAAGAAATACATGCCGGACGCACCGGCAGCCTGGGACAAAATTACCATCTTTCACGTACTCACGCACACCTCGGGAATTGCCAGCTTTACCGGATTCCCCGACTACAGCTCGCGCGAAGCCCAAGCCATCACGCCGGAAAAGCTGGTTGAGTGGTTCCGCGACAAGCCCCTGGAATTTGAGCCGGGAACAAAGTGGAACTATTCGAACTCCGGATACGTTCTGCTCGGCTACTTGATTGAAAAGATCAGTGGGCAGAGCTATAGCGACTTTGTGCAGCAGAATATCTTCACGCCGCTGGGCATGAAGGATTCCGGCTACGATTCGAACTCCGCGATTATCGCGCACCGGGCAGCAGGTTATACGCCCGGTAAGAGCGGCCCAGTCAACGCCGGCTTCGTTCACATGAGCATCCCATTTTCCGCCGGCGCTCTTTATTCCACCACAGAGGACCTGCTGCGCTGGGAGCAGGGCCTGTTCGGCGGCAAGGTGCTTACAGCCGCCTCTCTGGCCAAGCTGACCACGCCTTTCAAGCAGGACTACGCTTTCGGCTTGGGAGTGTCCACCACCAACGGACACAAGGTGATTTCGCACAATGGTGGAATACAAGGCTTCAATACGCTTCTGGCTTATTATCCTGATGACAAGTTGGTGGTAGCGGTGCTGGCGAACATCAATGGACCATTTGCCGAGCAAATCGGCGCGAACCTGGCGAAGATGGCGTATGGAGAAAAGGTGGTGCTTCCGGCGGAGCGAAAAGAGATTATTGTATCGCCTGAAATTTTGAAGCAGTATGTAGGGACGTATGAGCTGGCGCCGACGTTCAGCATCGTGATCACACTGGAAAATGGCCAGTTGATGACGCAAGCCACGAACCAGGGGAAATTGCCGTTGTTTGCCGAATCGGAGACGATGTTTTTCCTTAAGGTCGTGGATGCCCAGGTGGAATTCGTGAAGAACGAAAAGGGCGAAGTGACCCATCTGGTGCTGCATCAGAACGGACGGGACACAAAGGGCGTTAGGAAGTAGCGGGGCCAGCACTAAAGCTGTGGCAGGTGATCTTTCAGTCTAACGAAGCGGGAAACAAGGGGTCAAACGCGTTGCCAGCCTGCAAGCAGTTTGGAGGAAGCCTATGTCGATACAAAGAAGCGAGAAGGTCCTGCTCGTCGCGCTCACCGTTTTCGCTATCTCGTTTTTCCTTCCCGCCATCTGGATACCTCATGTGACCCAGCACACCGCGACCGGCTATTGGTGCGCTTACGTCACATTGGTTTCTCCCTGGACCAGCGACGGCATGAGAGATCTTGCCACCGCGCCAGTCCAGTATTTCGCGATTCTCCTGAGCGGTTGGATTAACCCGCTTTTCCTCATAAGCATGGTCCTGTCGCGAAGGGAGAAAACCAGAAGGTTCAGCCGGACGCTGCGCACCGTTGTTCTGTTTCTCATGCCGGCCTGCTGGGTCGTCTTCTTCACTGAGCACGTCTATCCCTTTGCGGGCTACCTCATCTGGACGGTCGCGATCATTGCTGCACTCTTCTCCTCTTCATTTTCAGAGGGCAGCTTGAGCAGCAACCAGCAAGAACGGGGTGCAGGCGCTGGAGCATGAGAGCTGCGGCCGGCCGCCTTCGCGTAGAATCTCAGCGTGGGATTATCCGGAAAAACGGCCATCATCACCGGTGGTGGCAGCGGCATCTGCAGGGCCATCTCCGCGGCCTTTGTCCGCGAGGGCGCAAGCGTGGTGATTGCGGGGCGTGACCGGGCAAAGCTGGATGATGCGGCGCGGGAAATTGGTTCCAGGTGTCTGGCGATAGCCGCTGATATCAGCAAAGCCGGAGATGTCGGCCATCTGGTCAAGGCCGCTGTCGACACATTCAGCCAAATTGGCATTCTGGTAAACAATGCCGGCATCCTGCTGCCGGGCACGGCTGAGTCGCTGACGGAAGAAGATTTTGACCAGACTTTTAACGTGAATGTGCGCGGTTTGTGGCTGCTCTCGCGGGCAGTGCTGCCCCACATGCGTGCTGCAGGTGGCGGATCCATCATCAATATTGGCTCGGTGTTGAGTACACTGGGAGCGCGCAATCGTGTGGCATACTCGGCGTCAAAGGGCGCGGTGCTGGCCATGACGCGCGCCATGGCGCTCGATCATGCGGGGGAGAAAATACGCGTGAACTGTATCTGCCCGGGAATCGTGGAAACGGAGATGGTCGCCCGCTTCAGCATGGACGAGAGCGCGCGCCGCCAGCGGCTGGCATGGCATCCTCTGGGCAGGTTCGGGCAGCCAGAAGACATCGCCGGCCTCGCCGTTTTTCTGGCCGGCGACGAATCCGTCTGGACGACCGGTGCGACGTTTACAATCGACGGCGGGTACAGCGCGCAGTAACTGATTTGGAGACTTGGTGTATCCTGCGCGAAACAGTATCGGGGCACTCGAATGGAAGTCGAGGCTCACAAAGAAAACCGATGCGTGGATGGAAAAAAATTTTTAGCGGCAGCCATGACCCGCTGCCTGTCGCCGATCTCATGCGATTCGAGCCCCTGGCGCGCAAGCGCCTCTCGCAAATGGCATACGACTACGTGCGCTCCGGCGGCGCTGACGAGATCACCATGCGCGAGAACCGGCTTGCCTTTGAGCGGCTGCGGCTGGCGCCTCGCGTGCTGGCCGATGTCTCTCAGCTCGATACGCGGATCTCTCTTTTCGGCACGGAGCATGAGCATCCCATCATGCTTGCGCCCATCGCATATCACCGGCTTTATCACCCAGAAGGCGAACTTGGCACGGCGCATGGCGCCGGCGTCGCAGGCGCGGTCATGGTGGTCAGCTCTTTCACCACAACGGCAATAGATGAAATTGCCCGCAACACGCAACGCCCAATCTGGTTCCAGCTTTACGTCCAGCGCGACCGCGCTTTTACCAAAGACATGGTCCAGCGCGCGGTAGCGTCAGGTTGCAAGGCCGTATGCCTTACGGTGGACACGCCGGTGCTGGGCAATCGCTATGGGCAGCTGTCTTTCGGGCTGCCCAAAGAACTGGAGTGCGTCCACCTTCGTGGATTGACTCTGTCGGGCCCTATAGCCGGACACAAGACACAGCGCAGCAGCATTTATGACACGTTGTTTGATCCGTCATTTAACTGGAATGATCTGGAATGGCTGCGCTCGGTTGCAGGCGTTCCGGTGATCCTTAAAGGTGTGCTCTCAGCGGAAGATGGCAGGCTGGCGGTGTCATGCGGAGCCGATGGCGTAATCGTCTCCAATCATGGAGGCCGCAACCTGGATACCGTCCCGGCGACCATTGACGCTTTGCCGCGCGTGGTTGAAGCCGTGGCTGGGCGCATTCCTGTGATGTTGGATAGCGGCATTCGGCGCGGGACAGATGTGCTGATGGCGCTTGCGCTGGGCGCGAAGGCTGTGTTCATCGGAAGGCCATATATTTACGGACTGACGCTGGGCGGAGCTAAAGGCGTGGAGCGCGTGATATCGATTCTGCGCGATGAACTGGAACGCGCCATGGCGCTGACAGGAAGAAGATCGATTGCGGAAATCGATGCGTCCGTCATGTGGCGTGAACAGGACACGGCGGAAAAGAAGGTCCTGCGATCGCCTGCGGCGGGAGCGTAAATAAGGATGGCGCAGCACAAGATCGCAATCCTGCTTCATGACGAGTTTGAGATGTGGCGGCCTCCGCCATGGTTCATAGAGAAGCTTCGCAGGGGATTTCCCCAGGTTGAAGTTTCCAACTCAGCAAAGAAGCGCGACGACGAACAAGCGTTGCGTGACGCCGATATAATGATCGGTTGGTCATTGCCGCCGGAACAGCTTCGCGCGGCAAAAAGCTTGCGCTGGATTTATTCGATCACCGCCGCAGTCGATCAGTTTCTTTATTCCGAATTGATTTCCAACGAAATTGCCATCAGCAATGCCGGAAGCGTGCACGGGCCAGTGGTGGCAGAGCATGCTATTGGCATGTTGCTTGCTCTGGCCAAAAGGCTGCCATCGGCAGTGCGTTACCAGGAGCGTCGCAAATGGGCGATGGAAGCTATTTGGAACGAGCAGCCTCGTCCACGCGAGGTGCGCGGCGCGAACGTGGTTGTGGTGGGTCTGGGCAGCATTGGAGCGGAAGTCGCTTCCATGGCCGCAGGGCTGAAGATGCACGTGATCGGCGTGCGCGAACATCCCGAACGCGGAGCGGCAGGATCTCATGAAGTCGTGGGCTATGACTCCCTGGATGGCGCGATCGCCAGGGCGGACTATGTAGTATTGGCAGCACCGCTCACGGAGCGCACCCGCCATCTCATCGATGCCCGGCGGCTTCAACTATTCAAGCCGACCGCATTTCTGATCAATGTTTCACGCGGCGCGCTGGTGGATGAAGCTGCGCTAGTGAAGGCGCTGCGTGATCGCAAGATTGCAGGAGCAGGATTGGATGTCTTTGAAGAAGAGCCTCTATCCCGCTGGTCACCTTTGTGGAAGATGCCGCAGGTGCTGATCACTCCGCACACGGCATTCCTGACGGAGAATGTCTGGCAGCGGCATTATGAGGTCTTTGTCACGAACCTGAAGCTGTACTTGGCAGGAAAACCGCTGGAAGGCGTGGTCGATACAAAGCGCGGCTACTAGGTTTAGGAAGAGGGGTTCTAGCTGGCGGCCGCTCGACATTCGTCGCACTGGCAGATTTCACGCAGGTAGTCCCAGGAGTAGATGCCGCTGGCATGACCATCATTCCAGGCTATATTCAGGGCATACCGCCCTACAGGCTTCACTTCTTTGGGCTTGGCCGGTTCCTTATACATCGGCAGCAGGGTGGCGGCTTGCTTCG
>DASXIL010000018.1:0-7666 GCA_036497985.1 Candidatus Angelobacter sp.
CACACCGGCGTGCAGCGCCTGATCGCCCAGGTACACCGCGGCAAACCTCAAGTCGCGCGATTCGCGGGTGATGCGCGAGGCTACGCGAGAAATGCCCAGCGCCAACCTGGCCGTCCCGGCTTCGGCGTGCTGATAGTCCAGCCCTTTCACCGAATAGCAATACTGCGGGACAACGTGATCGCCATTAAACATTGAGCTGATAGCAAAATGCGCTCCCACTTTGCGTAGATCGACAAATGCCGGCGCAATCCAGCGGTTATAGATGGATGCGCCATCGCCCAAATTAGGCAGGTTGCTGTGGGCCAGGGCAAGCCGCCGCAGAAATTCCGGCTCCGCATCCACGTTGCCGGTCTCGCGCGCCAACTGGATCACGCGGCCCGCGTACTGCAGCACCTGCATGGTTTCAATTCCGCTTAGCTCATCAAAAAACCAGCCGCAGCTGGTGTACATGAGCATGGCGTGCCGCTGCATTTCCAGCAGCTTGAGAGCGTCCACGGTCTCAGCAGGCTTCAGCTGGTGACGGGAATGCTTTTCAAAAAACAGCCACAGTGAATCCGGGGAACGGTCCAGCACAACATCTATATAGTCATTGCGGGCGGCCCATGGATCGTGCAGCAGGTCACCTCCCCTGTTCTCAAACACATCGGCAACGCAATCGCGCAAATAATCCAGAGCTTCACGCAGCGGCCCGCGCCATTGCTGGTCCCACCCGGCGCGGCCGGAATTGCAGCCGCAATCGCTGCGCCAGCGTTCCACGCCGTGGGCGCAACTCCATGATGTATTTTCAATGATCTGCACTTCATGCGTCGGCGGATACATTTCCAGAAACTCGCCATAATTCGTCAGCCGCATGGATGTATCAGCTTCAATGCGGTCCAGCGCATACGCCAGCGCCATATCGCCATGGCGATGGTGGTGGCCGTACGTCTCGCCGTCAGTGGCAATGTGCATGAGCTGCGGCCAGTCGCGACGATCAGAGAAACCGCTTTTCAGCCGGTTGGCAAACTCCTCACCGCTGTTCAGGAGTTGTTCAAAAGCCACCGCGCGGGAGATGGGTCCGTCATAAAAGAAAAGGTTGATTCGTTTTCCTGAAGGCAGTTTGGCCAGATAAACGCGTGTGGGATCGATACGCGCTCCGCTTACGTCTTTCCAACTGCGTCCGCCAATCTTGCGTACTCTTCCCGCCTGATGCGGGGCCAGGATCGTAAATTGAATACCCTGTTCGGCCAGAGTTTCAAGAGTTTCAATATCAACCGCAGCCTCCGCCAGCCACATACCTTCCGGCGATCGCCCAAAACGATGTTCAAAATCTCGAATACCCCAGACGATCTGGGTAGTCTTATCGCGCTCGCTCGCCAGCGGCAGGATCAGGTGGTTGTAAGCCTGGGCCAGCGCCGATCCATGCCCGGAAAATCTTTCCTGGCTTTTCTTGTCCGATTCAAGGATGGATTGATAGGTTTCCGGAGCGTTATCTTCCAGCCACGAGAGAAGCGTGGGGCCAAAGTTATAGCTGATGCGGGAATAGTTGTTTACGATGTGCCGGATATATCCGGCTTCATCAAGAATGCGGGAAGCGCCATTGGGAGCGTAGCACTCCGCCGTGATGCGTTCATTCCAGTCATGATAAGGATAAGCGGATTCCTGGCGTTCGACCGCCTCAAGCCAGGGATTTTCCCGTGGCGGCTGGTAAAAGTGAGCGTGAATGCAAATACAGCGTTCCATCAAAAGGCCGGCCGTGCCTGTGTGCTGCAAAGAACATCAACCCCGACATTAGGATGTGAATCAGAGACCGGGTGGTGCCTACCTGCCTATAAATAGACTTGAGCCCATCCCGCTTACCCAACAGACGTACCTTTCCGGGAATTGCCCAAGAAAGCCATGTCTCTGCTCAAGGTGAGTAGTTCCTTGCTCATTTCCAGCAGCTCTCTCTCTGCCCGGTCCGGCATGAGACGTGCATGCCTATTGGCCATTCTGTTCCATGCTCAGTTCCCCAATATGGCCAGAAAAATCACAAGGAATTGAGGTATAGGAAATGCCTGCTTCTTATCTGCGAAAGTATTGTTTCGGATTAGCTGTGATGGCGGCTTTGGTCTTCACTCTTCCAGCGGCGCACGCCCAGACCTGGGTTGGTTCCACAGGAACGGTGGATCCCAACAGCACGAATCTGGTTAAGTACATTGATGGACGAGTTGAGTTGCGCAACGATGCGCCGGTCGGTTCCGTGGCTTTCATCCGCTATAACGTCCTGCCCGTGCGCGACCTCGCCACGGACCTTACTAGCATTGAATATCGCGTTTTTGCCGCTCGTTTTCTCGATGATGGCGCAGGGCATGTTTTCCTCTCGCTCAAACAGGTGAACCTTAACACCGGTGCAATCACCACCCTGATGACCTTTGACAGCAATGCGTCTTCTCCCAGCGCCTCGTATCAGGAAGGGAACACGCCGGGTAATCCCACGTTCAACTTCACCTGGGCCGATTCTGACGGCTTTAGTCCTTCTGACAGTGTCTACTACGTGGAAGCGCAACTCAGCCGCAGCGCCACTGGAGGACAGGCCGGCTTGGCAGGATTTTCCATCAAGAAGATCACTCCGTAGCTGTTGAAAAGATATTCAAACGACATTCAATCAAAAATACTCTCCAAATCATCCTGGCAAATGCTTTGCGTCAGGAAATCCAAACGGCTCCTCAAGTGAGGGGCCGCTTTTTTTAACGCGACTCGAGTGGAACTGCACTTTCGTCATCTCCCTCAGTAAGACTGGAAAATTGCACGGAACTTCTCAGGCGATTTGCCGATTTTTTTGAACGCAAAAATATTTTTTTTGGCATTTGTACCGTGGAGGGTAGCTGAAAGGCGCAACTCTTGTTTATAATCATCCGTTTTCGTCAGTGATACTGATCACGGATGAATGTGAGGCTGCCGGTTCGCGTCGAGTAACCCCGCGCGACGGTGTTCACGGACAAAATTTTTATTCAATGGCACAGATCTTTCACCGCAGTGCAAATACTTTGGCTCGCGCCAGCATCCTGGGAGTAGTACTCCTGCTCTCGGCTGTAGGCGCGGCGCTCATGAAGTTTCAGCGCTCTCCATATGTCACGGCGCAGCATATCGCGCCTGAACAGCCAGTGCCGTTCAGTCATCAGCACCATGCTGCCGGCCTGGGCCTGGATTGCCGCTATTGTCACACCTCTGTTGAGGAATCCAGCTTTGCCGGAATTCCTCCCACCAAGACATGCATGAACTGCCACGCGCAGATATGGACGAACGCTCCCATGCTCGCCCCGGTGCGCTATAGCTTTTCCAGCGGCCAGTCACTGCAATGGACGCGCGTGCACGATCTGCCGGACTTTGTGTATTTCAATCACAGCATCCATATCAACAAGGGCGTGGGCTGTTATAGCTGCCATGGCCAGGTGGATGCGATGCCTTTGATGTACGAGGAAAATACGCTGCAGATGGAGTGGTGCCTGAACTGCCATCGCGAGCCGGAGAAGTTCCTGCGGCCCAAAAATGAAGTTTTCAACATGAAGTATCAGCAGCCCACTCCGGAAGCTCCGGTTGCAGTGATGATTGGCGGCAAGAAAGAATCTTTTACTGACCAGTTGGTGCTCGGCACGGCTTTGCGGAAGGAATATCACCTGCGCACGGAGCAGGACATAACCAGTTGCTCCACCTGCCACCGATAGGGTGGAAACAAATGGAAACGAATGTCTAATAACAGCGATATAAAACCCAATCTGATTTCTGCCAGCGAGATCAAGCCGGCCAGCATGGAGCTGGAAACCGTGCGTAAAAAGCTGGCCGAGGCCAAAGGCCCAAAGTACTGGCGTACTTTGGAAGAGCTTGCGGACCAGGAAGCCTTTGGCGAACTGCTGGAGCGCGAATTCCCGCGTCAGGCCTCGGAGTGGGTCGATCCCGTCTCGCGGCGTGGCTTCCTCAAGCTGGCTGGAGCGTCGATGGCCTTGGCCGGACTGGCCGGTTGCACGCGGCAGCCGCTGGAGCAGATACTGCCTTACGTTCGCCAGCCAGAGCAACTGGTTCCCGGCAAACCAATTTTTTATGCCACGGCCATGCCGTTCCATGGTCATGCGTTGCCATTGCTGGTAGAGACGCACGAGTTTCGTCCGACCAAGATTGAAGGCAATCCGCTGCACACGGCCAGCATGGGCGCCACGGACCTCTTCGCCCAGGCCTCAATCCTGAATCTTTATGACCCTGACCGATCCACAACGCTGACCTATATGGGCGAACTTCGCTCATGGGGCGACTTTGCCATGGCCGTCAACAGCATGATCAACGATAAAGACGGACTTAAGGCGAAGCAGGGCGCTGGATTGCGTTTTCTGACGGGCGCGGTCAGTTCACCGACGTTTGGCTGGCAGATGAAGGCCGTACAGCAGGCCTTCCCGCAGTCAAAGTGGCATCGCTGGGACCCGGTCAATCGCGATAACATGCGCGCCGGTTCCAAGCTGGCTTTTGGCGGATATTACGATCCGGTTTACAAGTTTGAAAACGCAGCGGTAGTGGTCTCGCTGGACGCGGACTTCCTCTCCGGCGCATGGTTCCCAGGCTTTGTGCGCTATGCGCGCGACTTCATGCGCGGACGCAAGCTGGAAAATGGCGACCAGATGAACCGCCTGTACGTGGCGGAAAGCGCGCCTTCTACAACCGGCGCCAAGGCCGACCATCGTTTGGTGCTGCGTCCCTCTGAAGTGGAGACAGTGGCCCGCGTACTGGCAGCGAAGGTTGGTGCGGGCGGAGCGGCGGTAGGGAGTCTATCTGCTGACCAGCAAAAGTTTGTGGATGCCGTGGCTGCAGACCTGACAGAGCACAAAGGCAAGTGCCTGGTTGTTCCTGGTGAGTTCCAATCGCCTGCAGTCTATGCGCTGGCACAAGCCATGAACGGCGCGCTCGGCAATGTCGGCCAGACGGTTACGTACATTGATCCGGTAGAAGTCGACGCGGTGGAGCATGGTCAGTCGATCAAGGAGCTGATTGCTGATATGAACGCGGGCAAAGTGGATACGCTGGTGATTATCGGCGGCAACCCTGCCTATAACGCGCCGGTGGACCTGGACTTTGTGAGCGCCGTGGACAAGGTCAAGCTGCGCATACAGTTCTCCAGCTATAAGAACGAAACCACAGACCAAATGCATTGGCATGTGCCGGAAGCGCACTACCTGGAAGCCTGGAGCGATGCGCGCTCTTATGACGGCACCGCCAGCGTGATTCAGCCCATGATCATGCCGCTTTATGACGGCAAAAATCTCCATGAAGTGCTGGCCATGTTCACGGACCAGCCGGGGACTTCTTCGCACGATCTGGTGCAGACTTACTGGAAATCGCAGCATCCCACCGGCGACTTCGAAACCTTCTGGCGAACTTCAGTCCATGACGGTTTTGTCGCCAACACTGCATCGCCCGCGAAGCAGCTTAGCGCCAAGGCTGGATCGCTGCCGGCTCCTGCCGCTGCTGGCAGCGAGGTTGAAGTCTCATTCCGGCCTGATCCCACGATTTACGACGGCAGCTTTATCAACAATGCATGGCTGCAGGAAACGCCCAAGCCGCTGAGCCGCAACACATGGGACAACGTTGCCATGATCAGTCCAGCCATGGCCAAGGCGTGGGGGCTGTATCTGCTGGAGAACGAGAACGACCACCAGTCGGACGCGCAAAGAATTATAGAGATTGTT
The DNA here is from genome assembly GCA_036497985.1 of Candidatus Angelobacter sp. Lineage (GTDB taxonomy): Bacteria > Acidobacteriota > Terriglobia > Terriglobales > Acidobacteriaceae > Angelobacter. Next base: position 5,694 of record DASXIL010000018.1, read on the forward strand.
TTCCCGGATGGCCGCAAAGTAGAAGCTCCATACTGGCCGCAGCCGGGCCATCCGGACAATGCAGTGACGCTCTTCCTGGGCTATGGCCAATCAAAAACCGGACGCGTGGGAACCGGAACGGGTTACAACGCTTATAAGGTCCGTCCCAGCAATACGCAGTACATCGCCAGCAGCGCCAAGATCAACGTTACAAACCGCTTCTGGGATATCGCCGTTACGCAGGGCCACTTCAGTATGGACGATCGCGAGCCTGTCAAAGTGGCGACACTGGAAGAGTTTATCCAGAACAAGAACTTCGCGCATGAGCATCCGGAAGAAGAGCCGAAAGACAACGGCGACAAGCAGGAATCGCTTTACCCCAATTACAAGACCAGCGAAAGCTTTTACCAGAAATACGCCTGGGGCATGTCGATTGACCTGAATTCCTGTGTCGGCTGCCAGGCTTGTGCGGTGGCCTGCCAGGCGGAGAACAACATTTCTGTAGTCGGCAAGGAGCAGGTGCAGCGCGGCCGTGAAATGCAGTGGATCCGCATCGATTCATACTATGAAGGCGATCCGGCCAATCCCAGCGTCTACTTCCAGCCGGTGCCGTGTATGCAGTGTGAGAACGCGCCGTGCGAGCCGGTTTGTCCTGTAGGCGCAACCACGCACTCCACCGAAGGCCTGAATGACATGGTCTATAACCGCTGTGTGGGCACGCGGTATTGTTCCAATAACTGTCCGTATAAAGTCCGGCGATTTAACTTCTTCCTGTTTGCCGACTACGACACGCCCAGCCTGAAGCTCGGCCGCAATCCTGATGTCACGGTCCGCAGCCGCGGCGTGATGGAAAAATGCACCTACTGCGTGCAGCGCATCACCCAGGCACGCATCGCTTCAGAAAAAGAAGACCGTGACGTCCGCGACGGCGAAATCAAGACGGCCTGCGAGCAGGTCTGTCCCACCGGTGCGATTACATTCGGCGACATCAATAACAAAAACAGCGCTGTGGCAAAGTTGAAGAGCGGTCCGCGCAGGTATGACCTGCTGGCGGAATTGAATACGCGCCCGCGCACCACGTATGTGGCTGCGGTGCGAAACCCCAACCCCAAACTAGCGTCTGGCACGGAGAAGACATAAGAGATGGCTGCACCAGACATTCTGCCGCCTAAAGGTGTAAGGCCGCCCATCATCGGGCCCGGCCAGACCTTTGGCACCATAACGGACCGCATTGCCGGGATCGTGCTCACCAAGCACACCCCGATCTTCTGGGTAATGATTGTTGCCATTGCCGCGGCGCTTTTTGGCATGCTGCAAACCGCGATCGGCTACCTGCTTGTGAAAGGCACCGGCATCTGGGGCATCACCATCCCTATCGGATGGGGCTTCGCCATCGTGAACTTCGTGTGGTGGATTGGAATCGGACACGCCGGCACATTGATCTCGGCCATTCTGCTCCTGTTGCGACAATCCTGGCGCAATTCCATTAACCGATTTGCCGAAGCCATGACACTGTTCGCAGTGTCGGCCGCTGGCCTCTTTCCGCTAATTCACGTGGGCCGCCCCTGGCTCGCGTACTGGCTTTTTCCTTATCCCAACACCATGAAGGTGTGGCCGCAGTTCCGCAGCCCGTTGGTTTGGGACGTGTTTGCGGTTTCCACCTACGCGACTATTTCTCTGTTGTTCTGGTTCATCGGACTGGTTCCTGATCTGGCCACACTGCGGGATCGATCCACCAATCGCGTCGCGCAGATTATTTACGGAATGCTGGCCCTGGGCTGGCGCGGTTCCGCGCGTCACTGGCATCGCTATGAGACAGCCTACTTGCTCCTCGCCGGACTCGCGACTCCGCTAGTGCTCTCTGTTCACACCGTAGTCAGTTTCGACTTCGCGGTTGCCATCGTCCCCGGCTGGCATACGACGATCTTCCCTCCCTACTTCGTGGCCGGCGCAATTTATTCCGGATTCGCCATGGTGCTGATGCTGGCGATTCC
>DASXIL010000019.1:0-3765 GCA_036497985.1 Candidatus Angelobacter sp.
CCCAACACGAGCCGCGGAATTCCATGCCGGCCATGAGACGCCAGTACCAGCAGGTCAATCTCATTGCGTCTTACAACATCGCCGATCACTTCCCACACCGCGCCTTGACGCAGCGGCGTCTGGCTGGGCAGCCCCGTGAGAAGGCCATGCAGCACATCAGCGATATTTTTTGAGTTTGCTTCCGGGCCGTTAAACGTGATGGCGAACGCATCCGGGTCGAGCAGATTGTATGAATCGGGCGAATTTACGTGGATTGTATGCACGCGGGACGCATGCCTGCGCGCGATAGCCTGGGCATATTTCACGGCGGTTTCAGAGCCCGGAGAGAAATCGGTAGCCAGAAGAATATTTTTTAGCGATAGCGCAGTGACTGGTTCCAGCGTGTTCATGAGGGCACCTCACTCATTCAGCTGCCAGAGTAATAAACATATGACCACGGAGGATGTGACGGCGATCACGCAGGAGTGAGGGGTTTATTGAAGGGTGGAACTTGCGTTCTCATCCTTACCGATCCATACTTCGATCTGGTTCAGGTGCACTTTGCCATTGTCGCGGTTTGAAGGGTCTTTTGTGACAACAAAGTGCTGCTTCAGAACCTCTTCTTTCACCTGATCCGCTTGTTTCTTGATGTCATTTGAAAAATAGCGGATGTCAGTATTGTTAGGACTGTTGTCCTTGCGTAGTTCGATGCCGGGCGCTATGAACCCAGCATTCTGCAGTGCCATCTGGAGTTTGGCCGCACGCGCACGCTGGTCTTCGGCGGCAATCTGAATATAAACCCGTGTGGGTACATTCATGGATGCGGTCTGCACTTGTGCCGTTAAACCCTCATTTTTGGCCGCTTTCTCCAGAGTTAGCTGCGCAGTTTGCGTGGAGGGGGCGCTGCGGTCGCCTGAGGCAACGGCAGCCACGGCAGAAAGCAGTTCCGGCGGGAAATCATCCTTCTCAATTAGGTAGTTGATTGTTACCAGCGTGATCAGTTTTTCGTTTTCATCTTTGCTGGCGAGTGATTTCAGCAGCGCTGCATTGCGGTCAAACTACGCTGTTCCCGATCACTGGCATCTCTTTGGCAGCTGACTTGTTGGCCGATGACAAAGATGGCTACCGGAATGAGTAGCTTGGCTATTACGTCAACCCAGTCGCGTTTTCCATCGCCCGCCATAAAATCCTCCCGCCAAAAGGTGATCAGGAATGTGGCGAGAGCTTACTCGTGTAAGGATCGAACGTCAAGAGAACTGGATCAGCACAACTGAAACCGAGAGAGCATCTAGTCCCTGAAGATGGGCGGGGCGTCGCTGGCCTCAAAGGAATCGGATTCGCTGGTCAAAGCAGGCAAGCTCTGGATGAGGCGCAGGCATCGGTTCCAGCGAAGTAATGCATCATCGTTACCCTGGGGCCGTATTTTTTCTGCTTCCTCAAAACAGCGCATCGCATTCTCAAAGCTCGCCATCAGGGAGTGGGCCGTATGGCCGACGCGCAGCTGGGCCTTGGCACGACGCTCATGCAGGATGCCCTGGTAATAGGAACGCTCGTAAGGGCTGGAGAGCCTTTCAAAACAAGTCTGGGCTTCGTGGAATCCGTCTGAGAGAGTGCCCCTGAACTGGTCAGTAATAGCCAGGCCCAACTGGCGCAACGCCATCTGGTTTTCCGGATCGACTGCCAGAATGTCGCGGCAGATTGATTCTGCTTCCTCCGCCTGGTTCAGATAGCGATAGTGCTGTACTTTTGCCAGTGCCTCTGCGATGCCGTTCTTCGAGATTGCCTTTAGCTGCCGTTCCATAATCGTTTACCACCAAAATATTACCGTCAATTATTACCACCGTTTTAATTCTAGTCCGCCTTGGGCGCTCCGCGTATCTTGCGCACCAGCTTCATGATTGGATCGTAAAACTCATCGACCACCCGCTCTTTGAGTGGAATAATGGCATTGTCCGTGATCTTGATCTCTTCAGGGCAGACCTCAGTGCAGCACTTGGTGATGTTGCAATAGCCGATGCCCAACTCGTCTTTCAGAAGCTTAGTGCGTGAGACATTGTCCAGCGGATGCATTTCCAGCGACGCCACGCGCACAAAAAAGCGCGGGCCGCCAAACTCTTCTTTCTTATGGTGATCGCGCACCACGTGGCAAACATTCTGGCAGAGAAAGCATTCAATACACTTGCGGAACTCCTGCACCCGGTCCATATCTTCCTGGTACATCTTCAAGTCGGTTTTCGGTTTGGGAGAGAAAGGTGGAATTTTTTTATTGACGCGATAGTTCCAGGATACGTCCGTGACTAGGTCCTTAATGACCGGGAAAGACTTCATGGGATAGACAGTGATGGGCTTGTCAGTGGGCAGGGCGTCCATGCGGGTCTTGCAGGTGAGGCGCGGCTTGCCGTTGACCTCCGCTGAGCAGGAGCCGCACTTGCCGGCTTTGCAGTTCCAGCGAACGGCCAGATCGGGTGCCTGCGTTGCCTGAATCTGATGCAAGGCGTCAAGCACAACCATGCCGGGCGCGATCTGAACTTTATATTGCTGCGCGCTGCCGGCTTCCTGATTGCCGCGAAAAACTTCGAGGACCGCATCTGGCATGTGATAGCTCCTGACTTCTAGCTTCCTGGTGAATAATTCGTAAATTCGAAACGGTTTGCGCTAGAGATGTAGCATGCTGCGTCTCTACATATAGCAAAATTCATCTGCCGTCACTTGCGTTGCTGCCTGCCTTTTATTTCTCTTCCGCCAGCAACTCGTTCAACTCGCCGGGAATCGCATCCACCGGGTTTTGCTGCAACTTCATCTTGTCGCCATCACGCGTAATCAGGTTGTGTTGTCTGCCCCATACCTGCTCGTCGAGCTTAGGAAAATCGATGCGGCTATGCGCGCCGCGACTTTCTTTGCGGGCCATGGCGCTGCGAGTTACGGCTTCTGAGACCGTAAGCATCGATTTTAAATCGCGTGAGAGATGCCAGCCGGGATTGAACAACCGCGAGCCTTCCACGCGAACGCGCGCAGCACGCGCTTTGAGCTTTTCCAGTTCGCCCATGGCTTTGTTCATGTCTTCTTCCACGCGGAATATTCCCACCAGGTTCTGCATGACCTCCTGCAGATCGCGATGAACTGTATAAGGATTCTCGCCCTCGCCACGGTCGAACGGCGCCAGCATGTCGCGCTCAGCCTCGGCGATCTGCGCGTCGTCGACGGAAGCGGCAGGCGCTTTGCCGGCGTACGCGGCAGCGCTCAGGCCGGCACGTCGGCCAAACACTAACAAGTCAGAGAGCGAGTTTCCGCCTAGGCGATTTGCGCCATGAAGTCCGGCAGCGCATTCACCCGCCGCAAAAAGCCCAGGCAATGACGATGCCGCGGTTTCGGCCTCAACACGGATTCCGCCCATCACGTAATGGCACGTGGGACCGACTTCCATTGGGCCTTTGGTGATGTCAACGTCCGCTAGTTCCTTAAACTGGTGATACATGCTGGGAAGCTTCTGCTTCACATATTCAGCGGGCTTGTGGGAAATATCCAGGTAAGCGCCGCCGTGCTCGCTGCCTCGGCCTTCGCGCACTTCCGTATAGATTGAGCGCGCGACCACATCTCGGGTGGAGAGCTCCATGCGCTTGGGATCGTACTTCTCCATGAAGCGATGGCCTTCTTTGTTGCGAAGAATGCCGCCTTCGCCACGCACGGCCTCTGTTACCAGAATGCCCTGCACTCCCGGCGGCCAGACCATGCCCGTGGGATGGAATTGCACAAATTCCATATCCAGCAGTTCCGCGCCAGCGTCAT
>DASXIL010000020.1:0-3399 GCA_036497985.1 Candidatus Angelobacter sp.
CGAAATTCCACCGTGGATGCCACATTTTTTCCTTGATCCGCAACAGCTGCGAAGCTTTGATGCCGAATTTGATTGGCGAGGCCACGCCTACTTTTCTGCCGGCGTCTTCGCGTGCAAACGGGATGTTATCCCCTTTGAAAAATGGCTCCAGGCGGAGTTGTGGGGAAACGAAACACCTGGATTGTTTGGTGATTTCGCCGACCAGCCACTGCTAAATTATTTCGTTCATTCGATGACGCAACGCGGCGAAATCAAGAGTACCATGTCCGACTTGCAGCACATATGGGCACATCATGGGAAAGAAGAACTGATGAAAGACTGTAATGGGGCCGGCTGGCATTTTCCGACAGAGATTCGCCGTCCGCGGGTAGCGCATTTTTGCGGACGCAAACCATTCCTGTTTGATCGGCACGCCTACTCGCGCCCTTTCACGATCGCCCGGCTGGAACACCATCGCCGCCATCATGGGGAGCTAAGAGCTTGGCTCGCCCTTTTGAATGAAGAGCGTAGGATTTTGGCAGGTAAGGTGCAGCGTCGAGTCAAAGGACTACCGACTTTACTTTCTTCGGCTAAGGCTGTTTAAGAACTCCGAGTTGACGGGTTAATAACCGCTCAATAACAAATTGAAATCGATCAGCCCGGCTTCTTCGCGTCGCTGCCATCAGACTTGCCACTGGTGTGGTCTTTGCACGACATGAATCCGTTGACTGGCGGCTGTAATCATGCGGATGCTTGCGAGCGGGTCACGAACTATTGCCGGGAGTGTCCTCAGGCGAAGCGAAAATCATTAATGATACCTAGAGTCTACGCCACCGCCCTCGAAAACAAGGAGCCCTACATCGCCGAAACCATTGAGGGCAATTTCTAAAGTAGATATCGGGCTTAGCCAAGGCATGAAGGTTTTCATTTCATCCTGCAGTACCGGCGAGTCGTTTTACGGACGCGAATTAAAGCGTATGGCCAGCCTGTGCACGTCATTGCAATCCGTGTTTGTGGACCGGCCTGAAGATGCAGATTTAATCCTGGTGGTGGACATGGACGAAGCGGATGTATTTGCCAATTTGCGTCGCAATCATGTTTGGCGGCGGTTTCCAGAAAAATCGTTTGGAATCTATGAAGGCGACAATCCACCGCGTTTTTTGCACGGACTTTACAGCTCTGTTCCGCGGTCTTGGATGCGCACGGGCCGATTCCAATCCGGCGCTTATCCAATGCACCAGATTTGCTTTCCGAACCAAGTTCCCGCTGTTTCAACGGTCAGCGTACCTGCGAAAGACCTGCTTTTTTTCTATGCCGGACGACTTAGCCATCCAGTCCGCAAACGATTGATGAAGTTGCGATTTCCTGAAAGGAACGTGGTGATGCAGGACACTTCGACCTATAATCATTTTCAAGCGGATGAGACAAATCAGCGCGCGACAAAGACTCGTTACTGGCAGCTTGTGCACCGTTCGAAATTCGGACTATGCCCACGCGGTGCTGGAACTTCCAGTGTGCGTTTGTTCGAGCTGATGGAGGCGGGTATTACTCCCGTAATCATCGCCGATGACTGGGTTCCGCCAACCGGTCCCCAGTGGGAAGAGTTCGCGCTGTTTGTCCCGGAAACTCAGATTTCTTCTCTCTACGAGATTATCCGGCAACATGAAAATGAATGGATTGAAAGGGGACGCAAAGCCCGGCAAGCGTATGAAACATGGTTTGCGCCACAAGTGTATTGGCGCTTTTTGATGCAGTCTATTCAGGTCATCCAGAAACATCAGCGCGTCCCCGAAACCATCTATGCCCAAATGTTGCCATGGGTGACTCTAACCGAACGAACCCGGCAGGCACGAATCCGCAGCATTATCTGGATCAAAGGAATGGCACGGAAAGCCTTTAAAAAACAGAATTCAAGAGGTGATACAGAGTTTCTATGAAGCCTGGAATTGTACAACAATGAATGTTGCCCATTTCACATCTGAAACGTTAAGCCGGCAATGGTCTGTACCTCGGCATCCTTTCCAGGCGTTGCTCTACGGAAGAGTGATCGCAAATTTGGACCGAACGTATCGGGGTCTTTGAGAATGCTGGTAACCCTCAACTGGCGATGGAACAGCCCTTGGCGTCAAGGGCCAGAGCTTGCGACCGAAGAGGCGCGGTCTTGAACAAGATATTCAAATGCAGGGTCGTCTCGCAACAGCTTAAAGCTGATAGATGGGATCAGTTTCAGCTCGACGACATCTTGTATTCCCCACGCGTGCCGCTTGAGAGGAGCGATGCTCTGCTCGCGCTCTATGATCCTAGCGAAGAACTGCTCGCCTTCCATGGCCCGAAGCTCTGGTACACCAATGAACCTTCCTGGCATCACCATTTTCGCTCGCACCCCGTTGGGAAGCGACTTGTTCGAGAGCTCGACGCTTCGGAGCGGGCTTTTTACGCGCACCAGGACGCAACTTACCGTGTTCCGCATCCTACATACATTGGAAGCTTGTCACGGCCGCGAGAAGCTTCCGTAAGACATGCCGTAGTTGCTACCGTAAACAATTTCGGTGGACGCCTTTGGTTCCTTAAGTCTCACTTCCGGTTCCGGAATCGGATGATAATAGATCGGCGCGTCGAGCTGTTCGGTCAACCTGGCGCATGGGCGCAGTTCCGCCATTTTCCGAAGCTCTGGATTGTTAGGCCGCCGGATAACTATGCGGGGCGAGCGTCTCCCAGCGGCGATCTCTACGGCGATAAGACCATCCGGTTTTTATCCGGCTACAAGGTTGCTGTATGTCTGGAGAATTGCATCGAACCCTATTACTTTACTGAAAAATTCGTTAACGCCGTGCGAGCAGGATGCATCCCCGTCTATCACGCCCACGTCACGGTGAAAAATAGGTTTCTGTCTGGTGCCAGATGGATCGATCCCGCTGAGTTCGGGTTTTCACCGCGCCGCGCTATAGAATTTGCCCTGGATCAGGACCAAACGACGTTCCGCTCTATTAACGACGCATGGCTTGAGTCCGGAATTTTGGCGGATACTGACGGGCTAGGAGTGGTGCCGAAGCTTCACGAAATAATCAGGGGCAAATTAGGAATAGGGGAATGTCAATTCACTTGAGGTACGAACTTGGGTGCTTGCTTCGGAAGTGCGGCTGTGGAATAACGCGCGAATACCGATGGCCAGAGATCCACGGAAACCTCTTACTTCCAGGATTTTCTCTTCTTCGGTCTGCGCACCGTGGGCTGATCCAATTGTGCAGATCGGAGCGTTCGACGAACAGAGGCATATCAAATCGAGCATGTTCAGATTCTTCAAATTGACACTGAGGTATGGATTATGATGTGCTGAATTGGTTCTTCGACGCTAATGTCCGACCTTCCGTGATCAATTTTGAGAATCTTCATTCGGGTCGACGTGAACGATCGGGATTG
>DASXIL010000021.1:0-3469 GCA_036497985.1 Candidatus Angelobacter sp.
TGTTCAATTCGGGAAGGGTGGATTTTCAAAACGCCGTTCGGATCTGTCTCCTATGAGCGAGTTTCTCTATAAATCCGTGGAATCGTTCGCGAGCAGAATCAAGGGACGGTCGTTCCATCTTGATCGAAATATTCCGCTGTCATTATTGCTGGGATTGATGTTGCGTCGCGCTACCTGGCTGATGCGCGGCGTGTTCAAGCTGCTGTTTCTTCAGCGCCGCATCACAACCGTATTCATGGCCCAGGGCGTGAATCTGCGGAGCGCTTCGCTCATTCGCTTTGGCAAAGGCGTTACCCTGGAGCGCGGCGTCATCATCGATGGTCTGCTGCGCCGCGGCGTGGTGCTGGGTGACAACGTGAAGATCGGCCCTTACTCGGTGATCGTCGGCGCGCCCGCATCCAATCTGGGTGAAGGCATCAGCATGGGCGCCAATTCTGCGGTGGACGCTTATTCTTTCCTTGGCAGCTCGGGATTCATATCGATCGGCGAAAACGTGATCATGGGCCAGCACGTGGGATTTCACCCTGAAAACCACAACTTTGATCGCACAGATGTGCCCATCCGCGAGCAGGGCACTACGCGCCAGGGCATCACTATTGAAGACGATGTCTGGGTGGGGTCAAATGCAATTTTTCTCGATGGCGCGCACGTGGGCAAAGGCTGTGTGATCGGCGCAGGCAGCGTTGTACGTGGCGCAATACCGCCTTATTCGATAGCGGTTGGCGTGCCTGCAAAAGTAGTTCGTTCCAGACTTCCCGGTGAGCAGGTACCGCATTCAGGCGCGACCGGAGCGGATTGAGACCGCTGCTTCTTATCCAATCTATTTCGCAATGTTTCTGAGCCCAACGCTCCTTGCAATAATGGATATGCAGACTAGTCTAGTCGCTGGCGTGCGCCACGCCAGTCTGTATGATCCGTGGAGAGCCCTTCTGCAATTCGTGTTTCGCAATAGACTCAATGTGGACTTCATCCGGGCCGTCCGCCAAGCGCAGAGTCCGCACATTGGCCCATGCGCCGGCCAGGAACGTATCTTGAGAAACCCCTGCGCCGCCATGCGCCTGAATCGCGCGGTCCAGCACGCACAAAGTCACATTTGGCGCAACAACTTTGATCATCGCGATTTCCGCCCGCGCTTCTTTGTTGCCCACCGTATCCATCATGTAGGCAGCTTTCAAGGTGAGCAGGCGCGCCTGCTCAATTTCCATGCGCGATTGCGCAATGTCCGCCCGCAGCGTGCCCTGCTCTGCCAGCGGCTTGCCAAACGCGACGCGCGACTTCACGCGCTGGCACATGGCTTCCAATGCGCGCTCTGCCACGCCGATGCAGCGCATGCAGTGGTGAATGCGTCCCGGCCCAAGACGCCCCTGCGCAATCTCAAAGCCGCGCCCTTCTCCCAGCAGCATGTTTGAAACAGGGATGCGCACATTTTCGAAATTTACTTCACCATGCCCGTGTGGTGCGTGGTCATAGCCAAAAACCGTCAGCAAGCGTTCGATTTTCACTCCTGGCGCGTCCATGGGCACCAGCACCATGGATTGCTGCTGATGTTTCTTGGCCATTGGATCTGTCTTGCCCATAAAGATCGCGATCTTGCAGCGCGGATCGCCCGCTCCGGAAGACCACCACTTGCGCCCATTCAGAACATATTCATTTCCTTCACGGCGAATGCCGGCTTGAATGTTCGTCGCGTCCGAGGAAGCCACAGCGGGTTCCGTCATGGCAAAGCACGACCTTATTTCTCCCGCCAGCAGCGGCTTTAGCCAGCGTTCTTTCTGTTCGGGCGTCCCGTAGCGGGCCAGAACCTCCATGTTGCCGGTATCGGGCGCGGAACAATTGAAGACCTCCGGCGCAAGAATGCTGCGGCCCATGATCTCGCACAGCGGAGCATAATCCAGATTGGTGAGCCCGGCGCCCTGATCGTCATCCGGCAGAAACAAATTCCATAGTCCGGCAGCGCGCGCCTTGGGCTTTAGTTCCTCAATAACTTTGGTTGGGGCCCAGCGGTCATTCTCAATTTCCTGGTAGTAGCGCTTTTCATTGGGATAAATATGCTCATCCATGAATGCGCGAAGACGCTGCTGCAACGATTTCACTTTATCGGTGTAATCAAAATTCATAGTGGCGGTCCTTAAACGGGGGCTATGGGCTTCTATAAGGCTAGTAGATTAAGCCCGATTCATCAAATGAATCATTGGAATAGTGTAAAATTTGTGGCGTGCATCTGAGCCAGGTCGATCTTAACCTGTTTGTGGTGCTGGAGGCCATTTACCGCGAAGGCAATCTAACGCGCGCGGGCCGCCAGCTCAAGCTCACGCAGCCGGCCATGAGCCACGCGCTCAAGCGCCTGCGCGAACTGTTGCAGGACCCGCTTTTCATCCGCGAAGGCGCCAACATGGTGCCCACCCCGTTTAGCCGCAATATGATTAATGAAGTGCGGCAGGCGTTGCAGATTCTGGAAGTTAATCTTTACGAGAACCGCAATTTTGATCCGGCACACACGCGGCGCAATTTTCAGATCGGTTTCTGGGAGCTGATGGAATCCACCATCCTGCCTCCGCTGGCAAAAGTTTTGTCCCGCGCGGCTCCGGAAATTTCCATTACCACTCTTCGCGTCAAGCGCCGTGAGATTGAGCAGGAGCTGGCTAGCGGAACTTTGGACCTTGTTCTGGATGTTCCTATTACCATCAGTGACAATCTCCGCCAGCAGCCGCTATTTTCCGACCACGTGGTAGTTATGGCGCGCAAGGGGCATCCGGCCATAGGGCGTGAGCTGGACCTGGACACGTATCTTCGACAGGACCACGTTCTGGTTTCTTCGCGGCGTCTCGGCCCCAGCCTGGTAGACACAGAATTGAATCGCTCGGGACGCAAGCGCCGCATCGTTCTGCGCTGCCAGCATTATTTTGCCGCATGCCGCGTCGTGGGCGAAACGGACATGCTGCTGACCATCCCAGAGCATTACGCGCAAATGCTCAACACTGGTTTTGATCACCGGCTGTATCCGTTTCCATTGAAAAGCCTGCAACAGCTTGAAATTCATATGTACTGGCATGAGAGCGCGGAAAACGATCCGCCCAACCGCTGGCTGCGCGAGCAAATCAAGAAGATTGTGGACGAAACGTTTGCTGAGGTTGCGCCAGAACCGCGCGGTCGCGCCCGCCGTGCTGAAAAAGTCCGGCCCAAGCCGCAACTCATCAGGAGAAACCAATGAAAGCAGCAGTCCTGCACGAATTGAAAAAGCCATTCGTGATCGAGGAAGTTGAACGTCCCAAGCCTGGCGACGGCGAAGTGCTGATCAAGGTTGAAGCGTGCGGCGTCTGCCATTCTGATCTGCACGTTGCTGAGGGCGACTGGAAACAATTTGCCGGAATCACCAAGCTGCCGCTCATCGTGGGACATGAAGTCGCAGGCAAAGTAGTCGAAGTTGGCCCCGGCGCAAACGAACTGAAAGTTGGCGACCGCGTCGGCG
>DASXIL010000022.1:0-3319 GCA_036497985.1 Candidatus Angelobacter sp.
ACTCATTCATCCCTGACTAATGGCCTTACCGGAAATGCAGCGGAGCGGGATACCACTCAACGCCGACCACCGCATAGCTCAGATTTCCACTCACCAGGTTTCCGCCGGCGCCGTGGAACGAACGATAACCCGCGCTCAAGCCCATGGTGTTGGTGATCTTGTAACGAACGCGAGGTGCAACAAAGTATCCGTGGTAAGCAGGCACCACTGTGGTGATGGAATCGCCGCGAAGATAGCCTGCATCCGTGGTGAGGGTGAAACGGCGGAGACCCTTGGTAAAGCCCACTGTAGCGTTATCTTCCCAGCGGCTATCCAGGCCGGCGATGGTAGTGAACTGGCGGTTTACGCTGGCATAGATCCTGTCCCGATTGCCGAAATTCTTGACTATGTTGGCGCTGAAGTTGGCTGACTCCGGAGAGCCGCAATTAGCAGTGGACCATTGCGGGCCGCCCTGAACGTTAACCGTAACTGAATGGGTCATGCGCGCGGCGATACCAAGTCCGCCACCAAAGGTATTGCAGGTAGGACCGTTCAAAACTGTCTCCTCCTGACCGTAGCTGCGGAGGTCAATGCGAGGAGTAAGGCTGCGGACATATTCAAGCTTTTCTCCGATGGCATTGGCATGAGAACCAGCGGCCGGAGGAGTGGTACTGGAATCGCCCTCAATGCCGGTATAGATATGGGAGACGCTGAAGCTGATCCTGTCACGACGGCTTTTCAGCCAGCCCAGGCCTAAAGTACTTTCAGTAAAAGCAACGTTCTTAGCTTGGACCAATACCGCGGTGGACGTTGTGTCCGCTATGGGCGTGCTCTGCACTACCAGAAAACTCAACGGGCCCTGCAAACGCGCGGATTCCGATCCATAGCTGCCGCTTGTAGAAGCGGTCCAATACCAGCGTGGACTGATAGAGCCCATCGCACTCAGCGTAACAGTGTGATAAGCCTGTGGGCCACCGCTCTGAGTGTCATTGGGATTGACCACCGTGGAGTACTGCAGCAGGAAGCGGCCAGTCCGGGTCGGGATAAAAAGCGCTGCATACGGATTGATCGACGTCGACACGAGGTCTGAGCCGGTTCCAACACCGCCAATGCTGTTGGTGTAAACGCTGTAGGCAGAAACTCCGTAGAACATCTGATACTTGTAATCTTTGCTCTTGAGCGCGACAGACTGCTGACCCTCAACGTATTCGCCGTTGGGAATCGTTTGATCATTGCGCGCAGGCGGATACAGGGTGATCAACTGCCCCGTGCCGAGAGAGACGCTGTATGCGCCATCGCTGTTGGCATACCAGGGCTGGTTAGACACCGGATCAGATGTAGGAACGTCTTTCTGATCGGCTGCTGATGCGCTCTGTGCAAACGCACTAGGTACCGCCAGTAACAGGGCCGCACAGAGAGCAAGAAGAATTAGTTTTGAAATGTTTTGTGTTTTCATGGGACCACCACCGTATCTCCTGGATGAAGAGCAATGTTCTGCTCCGTCTTTTTCCCCTGGATAACTTCCTTGTACTTAAACTTGAGGCGCGACTGGCGACCATCTTCAGTGCGCAGAACCACTATGCTGTCCGTTTTGGCAAAGGGCGTGAAGCCGCCGGCCTGGGCAATCAGTTGCAGGACCGTGGTTTGCGCATTGAGGGAATAGGTGCCGGGCCGAGACACTTCACCAGTAATGAAGGCGCGCTTGCTGCGAATCTCAATCACTGTGACTGTGACTTGCGGATTATTGAGGAAACCTTTCAGTTTTTCGGCGACTAGATCCTGAATCTGGAGCGGCGTCATTCCGCTTACTTTCACTTCATTAATCAACGGCAGTGAAATGTTTCCGTCAGTCCGGACAACAACGGTTTGGGAAACTTCCGGCTCTTTCCAGACGTTGACGCGAATAACGTCGGAATCGCCGACGACATAGCCGGACGGAACCACTTCAGCGGGCTTCGTAGTATCCGCGGGCTTGGGAATGTCGGCGGGCTTGGCAGTATCCGAAACCGCGGGATCAGGGGATTTAAGATTAGCTGCTTGCGTCTGCGCCATCAGGCTACCGACGCAGGCAATCCAGCAAATCACTACGGTAAGGACTATTTGTTTCTTAAACGAAAACATATTGCGCTCCGACTCTTCCGTCAAAGCCCGCTAAAGCAGCCGACGGGGGAAAATTGCAGTTCACTACTTGGCACCTTTGCCTAAAAAAATCACCTTTACGGTTTCAAAAACGATGACCATATCCAGGGAGATAGAAAGGTGCTTGATATAAAAGAGGTCGAGTTCCAGCTTCCTCTTGGCGTCTTCCACGGTTGAACCGTACTGATACTTGATCTGGGCCCAGCCTGTAATTCCCGGACGCACGGTGTGCCGCTGGGAAAAAAAATCCAGGTTGGTCTCCAGCATTTCGCAGAAGTACGGTTGCTCAGGGCGCGGCCCCACCAGGCTCATGTCGCCGTGCAGAATGTTGAAGAATTGCGGCAGCTCATCGAGGCGATACTTGCGAATAAAAGCGCCGACTTTAGTGACACGATTGTCGCCATCGGTGGCCCAACTGGGACCGCCTTTTTCAGCGTCCTGCCGCATGGAGCGAAACTTAAAGATTTCAAACTGCTCGCCGTTCAGACCCACGCGCTTTTGCCGGAACAGCACGGGAGAGCCGCTTTCAATGAGAATTGCGATGGCGACCAGCGCCATAATGGGCAAAGTGAGCGTGATAGCAACCAGCGCAGCGGCGATATCCATACTGCGCTTGGCTGCCCGCAAAAATCTGCTCTTGCGAAAGCCGTCATTGAAGATGAGCCAACTGGGAGAAAGCTTTTCCAGGGCGATGCGGCCGCTGATGGTTTCAAAAACTGTGTGCGCGTCTTCTACTGTGACGCCGGCAAACTTGAGCCGCAGCAGCTCCCGATACGGCATGCGCCCGCGCTGTTCCTTGAGCGAAAGCACCACGCGATCAATATTCTTTTCGCGCACCATGGTTTCCAGTTCGCTCAGGCCGCCGATGATCCCGGGATTCACCAGCGACATGCCGATGTTTTCTCCCTTTTCATCCAGAAAGCCGAGGACCTTGAGGTTGAGGTCAGGGCGCGAACATATTTCACGCGTAAGAGCAATGCCGGTGGAACCGGTGCCGACAATCAGCACACGCTCCGGACTGCGGAGAAAGAAAAAGCCCTTGGAATCAAGCAGGACGCGCCACCCGAAAATCAACGTCATGATTGTGGGGATAGCAAATGCCGCGATGCCCCGGCCCAGGCTAACGCCGGGAGCGATGTAATAAACCATTGCCAGACCGATACACGCTACGCCAAGGGCCTGCAAAAGACCGATCAACAAA
>DASXIL010000023.1:0-4945 GCA_036497985.1 Candidatus Angelobacter sp.
TGGTAAACAGATTCACAATCGCCGTGGAGAGCAGCACCAGGTGAACGGACGCGAGCCCAATGGGAATTTCAATTTTCCCGCCACGCCACGGTATCTTGATATTTGGAGGCACACGCCATCCGCGCTCACCTTTGTACTTGAAGCGCAGCACCAGCATGGCCAGGCTGTTGAAAGTGAAACTCCAGATCACGCCGAAGGCATAGGCTTCACCCAGGACGTAGACGTTTCCACGGCTGAGGAGAATCGTGAATAATTGCAGCCCGACAATCAGATTGATGATGCGGTAACTGGTGCCAAACTTCCTGTGCGGACGCCGGAACCAGTCAGTGAGTACGCCGTCTTCAGAGACGCGGTTTAACACGCCATTGGAGCCGATGATGGAGGTGTTGATGGCGCCGGAAAGAATAAGAAAGCCAACCACCACCACAAATACGCGAAATACCAGCTTTAAAACGTGAGGGCCGACCATGTACATGGCCATGCCGGCAATCAGATTGTCTTTGTAAACAGGTACCCGAACTTCGTCAGGGATGATCATCACGGCCAGCAGGGAGCCAATGCCGGTAAAGACAAAGCTGAAAATCGCGATGATCAGCGCTGCCCGCTTCAGGTTGCGCAGCTTTGGACTGGCAATTTCGCGGTTTACCTGGGCCAGCGATTCCTCGCCGCTCATGGCGAGCACAGAGTGGCCAAACGCTATCAGGATTCCAAACAGACCGAGCGATTTTGCCAGGTCGGTATTCTTCAGAAAGCCAAGCGCTTCAGCGCTGAAGTGAGAATTTAGGTTTTTCGGGATAGGCAGCGGAGGGAGAGGGGACCCGTTGTGAAAGACGGTGTAAAAAGCCCACCCCATCAGGATGACCACCATCACGGTGGTGATCTGCATTACGCGTAGCGCTTTATCGCTGGATTCCTCAATCCCCTTGATGTTTTCCCACCAGTAGTAACCGGTAACCAAGAGAGCGAATGCGGCGGCCGCATGATTTACGTTGATTTGCGGCGTACCGTGAAACATGACATGCATGGCTTTGGGGATCCAACCATGCGCGTCAGCAGTGGTAAACAGCTCATTGATAAGGCTTGCGATATACTGTCCGGCGGCTACGCCGGAAATCGGGCCGGTAAGGATGTAGTCGAACATCAGCGCGGAAACGCTGAACTTTGCAAATGCCCCGCCAAGAGCTTCTTTCACCACGCGATAGACGCCGCCGCGGGTGAACATGGAACAGCTTTCCACATAGACCGAGCGCACTGCGAATGCAAAGAGCATGACGCCCAGAATGAACCATGGCGCTGATTTGCCCACGGCCTGCTCCGCGATGCCGCCGGCGTAAAAGGCAGAGGAGCCCAAATCATTCAACACAATGGCGGCTGCCCGCCAATATGAGATGAATGTGAGCATGACCGAGGTCGCAACAACAATGCGGACCCGGTTCGAAAGTGGTGGGACAGCTCCTGAGCCTGCTGACATTTTGAAAAGTAAACAATGGCCACTACGAATCAAAGCGCCTGCCGGCGCTTTGTTCGCTGGGCCGATCCAAATTCCTTAAGTACGGATTCGACGCCTAATCTTTAATCTTCTTCCAGCATGCTCTGGGCCGTTTTCACGGCCGTTACAATAATTACCGGCACAGCGCCGATCAGCCCTATAAAAAACAGGTACTTGAAGACCGGCAAAATGTAGTGCACCAGGAAGTTCACTCTAGGCATTGTAGTCCTGTGCCTTAGAGGAATCAAAGTAGAACCTGCGGTTTGCTAAAATCTGTGCTCAGTGCGGAACATTCCCTCCAGAGCCTGGATACTCGCGTTGGTCTCAAGCGCGCTGCAGATCCTCGTTTTCCCCAACATAAACCTTTATTTCCTTTGCTGGATTGCAATGGCGCCGCTGCTTTATGCGCTGCTGCGGGGCCGCGGGGGCGAAGGTGAGCTGTTTGATTCAGAAGGAAAGTCGCTTCGTCCCTTCACTGTATGGCAGGGCTTTTTGATTGGATGGGCCAGCGGTATTGCGTGGTATCTGGGAACGTGCTACTGGATTTATCCCGTAATGAACGTTTATGGCCGGCTGCCTGGAATAGCAGCCACGCTGATCACAATTGCGTTCTGTATTTATATGGGACTGCATCACGCGGCATTTGCAGCGCTGGTGGTGATGATGGCGAGGAGATCAACGTCAGGGAATCGCCGTCCTTTACTGCTAGCTCCCGCGTTCTGGACCGCCATTGAGCTTTTTCGTGATCGCGTAATCGGCGATCCGTGGAACCCGCTGGGCGGCGCACAGATCGACAATATCCCATTTGCGCGGATGGCCCAGGTAGGCGGTGTTTACGGTCTCTCATTTGCGGTGATGCTGGTAAATTGCGCGCTTGTGGCCGCGATGCTTCTTCGCGGGCAACGCCGCAAGAACCTCATGGTCTCTACGGTCGCTGCTGCCATTGCATTGCAGATAGGGGTTTTTACCAAGCCGGCCCCTTTTACCGCGACGCGCCAAGCCGTATTGATGCAGGAAAATGTTCCCCTTTTGGACCAGCGGGAGTGGACTCCCAAATACTTTGACCAAACAATTTCCGAACTGGTGAAGCAAAGCGTGGAGGCTGTGCCCAAGGACGATAGTGCCGGGCTGATCATCTGGCCGGAATCGCCGGCCCCGTTTTTCATCGCAGATCCGCGGCTGCAACGATGGCTGGTGGCCATGGCGCAGGACAAGAATTCATATCTTGTTGTCGGTACGGTGGGTGAAACACTGGAAGTTAACGGCAATCAGCAACTTCTTAACGCTGGCCTGGTAATGGACCCACACGGTAACGTCATCGGGCGCTATGACAAGATCCATCTGGTGCCGTTTGGCGAATATGTTCCGTTCCAGAATCTGCTTTTCTTTGCCAAAAAGCTCACACGTGAGGTCGGGGACTTTGCCCGCGGTAACCAGCGCAAGGTATTCGATCTGGGTGGCGTCCATGCGGGAATTTTCATCTGCTATGAATCGGTGTTTCCCGATGAGGTCCGCGAGTTCACCGCGAATGGCGCGCAGGTGCTGATCAATATTTCCGACGATCTCTGGTACGGAGAAACCGGGGCTCCGGCGCAGCATTTGCAAATGACAAGAATGCGCGCGGTGGAAAACCATCGCTGGATACTGCTGGCAACAAACAATGGCACCACGGCTTCCATTGATCCGCTGGGCCGGGTGGTGAAGCAGTCGCCGCGCAACGTGCGCACGGCAATGGTTGCGCCCTTTTCACCGCAAACGGAAACCACTTTCTACAGCCGCTATGGCGACGTGTTTGCCTGGGCTTGTGTGATAATCTCATTATTGGCGGTGTTTGTGCGCTGGCGCTACCGCGCTGCCACCATGATTGAAGCCCGCCCCGCATAAAAGTTATGGTCGAAGAATTAGAACGCGAATATACCGCCGTGCGCGACAAAGTGCGCGATCTGCGGAGCTATCTTTGACGCCCCTTCACTCCGCGAACAACTAGCTGAAATCGAAAAGAAGGTCGGCGATCCCAGCGTGTGGGCTGACCAGGAAAAATCGCAGGTGCTCATGCGCCAGCGCCGGCGTCTGGAAGAATCGCTGGCCATGGATGCCGATCTGGGCCGCCGTGCGGACGACATCCAGGCTTACTTTGACCTGGCCCGCGAAGGCGAAGCCGTAGTGGAAGAGCTGCGCAAGGAAATCGACCAGCTGCGCGAAGTAGCCGACAAGCTCGAGACCCAGACGCTGATGTCCGGTGAGCACGACATGCGCAACGCCATCGTCACTATTCATCCCGGAGCAGGCGGAACGGAATCACAGGATTGGGCGGAGATGCTGTTGCGACTCTACCTCCGCTGGGCGGAGCGCCAGGGCTTCAGCACTGAAGTGAACGAATATCAACCGGCGGAAGAAGCAGGCATCAAGTCCGCGACGTTTACAGTGACCGGCGACTATGCTTACGGCCAGTTGCTGAGCGAAATCGGCGTGCATCGGTTGGTGCGCATCTCGCCGTTCGATCAGGCAAAGCGCCGGCATACGTCATTTGCCAGCGTCTTTGTCTCGCCGGAAATCGACGACTCAATTCAGGTGGACATCAAGCTGGAAGATCTGCGGATTGACACGTATCGATCGGGCGGCAAGGGCGGGCAGCACGTGAACACCACGGATTCAGCGGTGCGCATCACGCACATTCCCACGAACATTGTGGTGGCCTGCCAGAACGAACGTTCGCAGCACAAGAACCGCGAGCGCGCCATGAAGATGCTTCGGTCCAAGCTCTATGAACATGAGCTGGAGAAAAAGCGCGCCATCAGCAAGAAGCTGGAAGATTCCAAGCTGGACATTGATTTTGGCTCTCAGATACGCTCGTATGTCCTGCATCCGTACAGATTGATCAAGGACCATCGCACTAAGATGGAAGTCGGAGACGTGGACCGCGTACTGGATGGCGACCTGAGGCCGTTTATCCGGGCATTTCTTGTGGCGAGGCGAGACCAGAATTAGAACTTAGTAGTTGGTATTTAGTATTTGGCTTTGCGTGACGGTCCATGCTGCTCTGGAATTTAGACACAATCGTGAGCTTACCGCTAAATACCAAGTACCATGTACCAAGTATTTAGCACCAAGTACCAATTTCTGCCTATGGCCCCAATTCTTGAACTCATAAAAAAGAATGCCGTGCCTGTGAACGTGATGCGCTCTGCCGCGCGGGGCGCTCTGCCGCTCCCTGCCGAGGAGACTCTGGAAGTGCTCGTCTATATGGCGCAGCATCCGCTATTTGGGCAGGATGCTCGGATGACGCTGGCCGGGTGGGACGCGCAATCGGCGCTGGAAGTCCTGAGCAAAGAAACCGCTACGCCGGAAGTCCTTCTTTATTACTGGCAGCCGGAAAACCGGCGTCCTGTGCTGATGCCTGTGCTGATCGAGAACCCCGCTATCCCGGAAAATCTTCTCATGGAACTGGCCGACACA
>DASXIL010000024.1:0-2309 GCA_036497985.1 Candidatus Angelobacter sp.
CAGCTTATTTGTGCAGGAGCACTCGAATCAGCTTGCGCAGGGCCAGCGGCCCTTGCCCTTTGGATAAATAGGAATCGATGAAAGGGGCGGCTTCATCAGGCCGCTCCAGGCTGCTGAAAAGGACCACCGGTACCTCTGAGGACACTCGCTTGATCTCCTGCGCCAGGGCAATGCCGCTCATGCCGGGCATCACATTGTCGATGACAACTGCGTCAATGGGATGCTCACGCAGCAACTCCAGCGCGGCGGTAGGGCTGGTCGAAGTAAATACCTGGTAACCATCCGCTTGCAGCACGGTCTGGCATATCAGCAGTATTTCCTGCGAATCATCCACGCACAAGATGCTTCGAGGTCCCGGTACCGTGTTGGTTCCAGATGTGGGAGATATGGCGCACACGTTCATTTCCTTATACCGCTAGAAGTTCCAGTGCCTGTGGTTGAAGAATCGTTACCGAGGCCCCTTTAATGCGGATCAGTTTATCCTGTTGGAACTGGTGCAATACGCGGCTGACCGTCTCGCGCGATGTGTTCGTCATGCTGGCAATTTCTTCCTGGGTAAGGGCCACGATAAAGCGGCGATCGTTGGTGGCCGTGGCGCGCGGCGCGTCAAGCCATTCCAGCAGCAGTGAGGCAAGCCTTCCGGCAACTGTGTTAGGCAGCGCGAGCCGGCAAACGTTGTTCAGGGCCACGCGGTATTCGCGAAGCAGGCAACTGGTGGCTTCAGCGGCAGCTTCAGGGAACTGTTGCAAGAGATGGAGGAAATCACTTACGCGAATGGCTTTTACCCGGCACAATTCAGCGGCTTCCGCGGTGGTTTCATGTGCGGTACCGCTCATGGCCGCGCTGATGCCCAGAATCTCGCCAGGCCCGGCAACGCGCAGGATGGCAGTCCGCCCTTCGCGGGAACTTACGGAGAGCTTGACCCGGCCGGAGCATATTAAGAAGACGTGGCGGGGTGTTTCACCTTCCACAAAAAGAGTTTCGCCGCGTGAGCGGCCCACTTCCGGCGCGATAGCCTCAAAGTGCGCCAAAGCTTCATTCTTCAGGTGAGTAAAAGGCAGATTATTGTGAAACATCGCTGGGGGCATGTTCGTCGAAACAGTATTTATAGCCATGGTCGCCATCGTTTCCCTCCTACAGAGTGTCAGCAGCTTGCTTTTAGCCGGCACGCCATAAGAAAAGCACGTCGGAAGCCATTCAAGCGTATTGAAAAGACAGGACTTATGCGGGCTGCTAAAATCGCTGCTGAGTGGCATAACGCAGAGCTGCGCCATTTCACGCAGCAATGCGTCGCGACTGCGTAGCTCATCTGGGCGGAACGGTTCAGGAAAGGACATATGGCGGAAGTCCGAAATCCAATTGAGCTTGTCATCATCGATGACAATCCACGGAGCCTGGAATTTATTGCCACGGCGTTGGCCGGCGCCGACGTGCAGATCTTTACCGCCGCAAATCCGGAGGAAGGTCTGGACCTGGTTTACACTCACCGCCCTCAGGTGGTTATGACAGATTTGGTGATGCCCCAATTAACAGGATTGGAAGTCCTGGAACGCATCACTGAATTCGATCCGGCAATCGACGTGGTCCTTATGACCGCGCACTACACCACCGACACAGCGGTGGAGGCGATCCGCAAGGGCGCTGCGGACTATCTCAACAAGCCAATCTCCCTGGCTACATTGCGCGAGCGGGTCGGCCGGATCATGGATGCCGCCCGGCAACGGCAACAAGTCAGAAGCGCCGAAGATCAAATAGTTGAGACGGCCCAGTTTGAGGGCATCGTGGGACGCAGCCCACAAATGTGGGAGATGTTTTCCCGCATCCGCCGCATCGCGCCGCACTACCGCGCAGCCTTGATCACCGGACAGACTGGGACAGGCAAAGAACTGGTGGCGCAGGCATTGCACCGGCTCAGCCAGGCAAAGGGCAGGTTTGTGGTGCTGAATTGCTCCGCCGTGGTGGAAACTCTTTTTGAAAGCGAATTGTTTGGCCACGTTAAGGGAGCTTTTACCGGCGCCGACCGCGACAAGATGGGCCTGTTTGAACATGCCAATGGCGGCACGCTGTTTCTTGATGAAATTGGCGACATGCCTCTTGCCACCCAGGCCAAACTGTTGCGAGTATTGCAGAATCACGAAGTCCAGCGCGTAGGCTCGCTCACCCCGCAGAAAGTCGACATGCGCGTGGTGGCGGCCACAAACAAGGACTTACGGCGGGCAATCGTTGAGCGGCAATTCCGTGAAGACCTGTATTTCAGGCTGGCAATGGTTGAAATCCATACGCCGCCACTGTTGGAACGCATGGACGAT
>DASXIL010000025.1:0-2771 GCA_036497985.1 Candidatus Angelobacter sp.
TTCTGAATCGCCCAGTCATCTTGCTTCGCTTGCGGTTTCTGTGCCGAGCATGCGAGGGTGAAGAATGCGATGCAGTAGATGACGCCGCGCCGGGTCCGTGACCATCGATCTCCCATAATTACGTTTCTCCTAATACGTTCAAGAATCGTTTCTTCCACTCCGGATTTGCTGTTCCACCGCGCTCATCTATATGTCGGACCGATGCACAGCGCCCAGCCTAGCCGTCGAAACTGTTGAAGTCAATTTCAATGGTCCCAGCTATCCCCCTCAACTTTGTTGTACCGTATTAACTGATGGGAGAACTGACTGGATGCAAAAAAGCGATTTACCTGAACCCTGGCTGCGCGGCACTCTGAATGATGTGCCGGCCGTGCAAAGGGCCGTGCTGCATGCGCTGGAACTGGCGCGGGAAGACCTGGAACGCTGGTGCGATGGCCTGACTGATGAAGAGTTACACGCCCGTCCGGGTGGGATTGCGCCGGTGGCATTTCATCTTCGCCACATTGCGCGCAGCATGGATCGATTGCTCACCTATGCGGAAGGCAACCAGCTTTCCGCCGAGCAGGTTTCTGTAATGAAGGCTGAGATGGAGCCACGAGGCAGCAGAAATGAATTAATGGCAGAATTGATGGTGGCCATCGCGAAAAGCGGTAAACGTATTCGCGCTTTCTCAGAGCAACAGATGCAGGAAGAGCGCCAGGTCGGTAAGAAACAGCTGCCAACATCCGTAGGCGGATTGCTGGTCCACGTGGCGGACCACACGCAGCGGCACGTTGGTCAGGCCATCACCACGGCAAAGATTGTGGTCGCACAAAGATAAAAAGATAAGAAGAGCAATTGAGCCGGAATCATTATGGCGGGAGATAGAGATAATCACGAATGTGGCGACTCAGTCCGGCGCATCTTAGCTGCCGCTCGCTTCGCCGCGGAGAAGCATGCTCAGCAAAAGCGCAAGGGAGAAAATGGGGAGCCTTACTTCAATCATCTGGTGGAAGTCGCTGAGCTAATCGCCGCCAGCAGTCCTCACCTTGATGTTGAGTTGGTAATGGCAGCTTTCTTGCATGACACCGTGGAAGATACCGGCGTCACACTGCATGAGCTTGAGCAGCTGTTTGGCAAAGACGTTGCCTCGCTGGTGGCCGAGGTAACGGACGATAAATCGCTGCCGAAAGAGACCAGGAAGCAGTTGCAAGTAGAGCATACACCCGAGAAATCTCCGCGCGCGCAGACACTCAAATTGGCCGATAAGATTTCAAATCTCCGTGCCATCATCTCCAGCCCGCCCGTGGGCTGGAGCCGGGAAAGAAAGCAGCAGTACTTTGAGTGGGCGAGACAGGTGGTTTCCGGCATTGCCTCTCCGAATGACTTTTTGAAATCGGAATTTGATAAAGCCTATCGGTCGATTTCCAAACTCAACTGATCTCAACTCAGCGAACCGTAGCCATCCTCAACGTGACTCTTTGCATCTGGCAAAAAAATAAAAGCATTCAAGAAATCCAGCTCTGGATTGCAAAAAGGCCGCATCGAAGTATAGGTACCGCTAACCCGGTACGCCTATGCGTCGATCGCCCACACCCGCGGTGTTGTTTATTTTGTTTGTCTCGCTCATTGTTTGTGAGACGACAAAGCTAGCAAAAGCGCAAGATGAAATCAGACCCGCACTAAGTAAGTTTTCTACGAATCCAGATAGTCCAGATCTTCCCCAAAATCGGCCTGACGCAAAAAGTCTTCTATTACTGATCGGCCAGCAGATACATGAAACCGAGCTGGATTGCTCGCACTTTGTGCAATATCTCTATGAGCAAGCCGGTCTATATTATGGATATGCGCCTTCCAGGACTCTGTATGACGGGATGGAGGGCTTCAAGCGCGTAGCTCATCCCCGAGCAGGCGACCTCATCGTATGGCGCGGTCATGTGGGGATTGTTGTCGATCCAGATGAAACAACTTTTCTGAGCGCATTGCGCTCCGGGGTGAAAGTATCATCGTACCAATCGCATTATTGGCAGAGACGCGGCAAGCCGCGCTTCCTGCGCTACGTCGGACCAGATGATGGCAGTGCGTCGGAATGGGCGGCGCGAAGAACAATCGCATCGCACGGTGGGTCCACCGGCGAATAATCAATTTTGGGAAAAATTGTGGTGTAGTTAGCGCTGCCCGGCAAGAACGCCCGGATTGGTCTTGACCGCACGTTGTTCCTCATACCACTTCACGGTGCGTTTCAGTCCCTCTTCAAAGCCCACGTCAGGCAAATAGCCTAAATGCTTTTGCGCTAATGTAATGTCGGCCAATGAATGCCTCACGTCACCCGTGCGTGGCTCCGCATATTTGGTGGGGCCGTTGAAGCCAATGATCCTGCCCAGCATTTCATAGATTTGATTCAGTGAAAATCTTGTGCCGGTGGCGATGTTGAAAACGCGTCCGGATACTTCGTTCGCCGGTGCGACACAGGCTTTCAAATTGGCCTGCACGGCGTTGGCGACAAAAGTGAAATCGCGGCTCTGCTCGCCATCTCCGAAGATTGTGGGCGACTCCCCCAGTTGCATCTGGGTAATGAATTTGGCCAGCACACCGGAATATTGGGAATTGGCGTCCTGGCGCGGACCAAAAATGTTGAAGTAGCGCAGGCTCACCGTCTCAAGCCCGTACACTTTTGAGAATGTCTGCAGATAATATTCGCCGGTAAGTTTCTGCACCGCGTAAGGCGAGATCGGCCGCGGAACCATATCTTCCCTTTTGGGCAGAACTTCACTTTCCCCGTACGCTGAAGA
>DASXIL010000026.1:0-2509 GCA_036497985.1 Candidatus Angelobacter sp.
AACTGCGTGCCAGTTCTTCCGAACTTTCACCCTTTGGAACTGCCATGCTGAACTCAGAGCTTGAGCCACCGCTCGACATGTCATCCCGAACTCCGAGGTCGAGCCTTGAGTGAGACCAAGCGGGTGAGGGAATGGCTCCGCTGCTGCATCGCGTGAGCCAGAATCAGCTTCCGCCACAAGCATCTTGAACGAAATCACGCAAACCGAAACAAGTGTCAGGGCACGAGTTTACTCGTGCATCAATCGTCCTAAATGATCTGGGCTTTAGCCCCTGAAAAACAAACCTGGAGATAACCGTGAACAAACGAACTTTGTACCTCGTCCTTCTCGCCCTGCTGTCCCTCACCACGCTGTTCGTCTTCTCTCAAACCTCCAGCCAATTCCCTGAGCTGGATAAAAGCGGAAAGCCCGTGCTGCCCCGCCCGATGCCTCACCTGGTTTACTCTCCCACGGACCTTGCGCACAGCGGCGTTGCTCTCCCGGCTTCCATCGGCGGCGCTACTCCCAACACCAGCATCATCCGTGTCGGTGCCGCCACCAAAATGACCGTCTTTGCCTCTTGTACCCAGAACTTTGATCTGGTCATGAGTGTTTACACCGCCGACGATCAGGGTCAGTCGGGCCCCAATTTCACTTTTTATAACAGTTACGTCATCGCGACCAACATTGCGTCCGGTGCGCAGCAGGCATTCCTGGCCACTGAACTTGCTCCCACTGTAACCAGTGGAACACTGGGGGCGCCTGTCCGGCTTCCACAACTCGCTGTCTCCTTCTTTGAGAAAAATGACGTCGCCACCGCAGGCACATGCACAGACCGCGTGATCGTTGGCTACTAATACACACTCAATCTTTTCAACGCTGCAAAAGCAGTTTGGAGCGAAGCGACATATGAAGCCAGGAAATAGCAGCGAGGCCGACCACGCGCCGAGCTGCCCGCCCCAGGGCTGAAGATATTTAACTTCTATAACGCTGCAAAAGCGGTTTGGAGCAAAGCGACATATGAACTGGATAGGGGAATATATTGTCGATGACGCAGGCCAGTGCCGCTGGCATGAGGGCCTGCGCATTCAGGATGAGCACATGAAGTCCGCTTACCGCAAGAACTCTCTGATTGAATTCATCATTGAAACTTCCGCCGTCATGGGCGTGAAAGTGGGGATTGCCTGATTATGGCTGAAATACTCAATGGCGGAAAAATTACCGCGTTGGAACCCGGGTTACTGGAAAGAAGCTTTGTCGGGCGCGTCGGGCGCAAGCTGCGCAGCACGCTCGATGTCTGGTTTGGTCCTGATCTACCCATGGCGTCCAGCGCTCCCGCTGGCACTCCACCGCGAACGCTCGATTATCCCGTTGGCTACAACATCAACATTCAGCCGCGCAACATGGAGCCCATCTCTTTTGAGCAGATGCGCTCGCTGGCCGATTCTTACGATCTTGTGCGTCTCTGCATTGAGACACGCAAAGACCAGGTGAGCCGGATGCCCTGGGCGTTTCGCCTAAAGACGCAGCCGGGCGCGCCGAAGCGCGCAGCCAACACCAGCAATAGCGCCATCAGCGGCAATGACGATGAGCAATGCGATCCGCGGCTCACGCAGCTGACTAATTTCTTTTCTTATCCTGACCGTGAACACAGCTGGCAACAATGGGTTCGATTGCTGCTGGAAGACCTTCTCGTCCTCGATGCGCCGGTTCTGGTTCCCATCGTTTCCCAGGATGGTGAGTTGTGGTCTCAGGGCAAGATTCTCTACGCGCTGGAGGTGGTTGACGGGTCTACGATTGCGCGCAAGATTGATGCTATGGGACGCACGCCTGCATCACCGGCGATTGCCTATCAACAAATCCTCAAAGGCCTACCGGCCGTGGACTTCACCGCGGAGCAGCTTATTTATCGTCCGCGCAACGTGCGTGCGCACAAGTTTTTTGGCTTCTCACCGGTCGAGCAGATCATTCTCACTATCAACATCGGCCTGCGCCGCCAGATCCATCTGCTGAATTACTACACTGAAGGCAATGTGCCAGAGGCTTTGGCCCAGGTCCCCAAGGAATGGTCAGCCGACCAGATCAGTGAATTTCAGGAATGGTTTGACAGTGCGCTGGCCGGAAACTCGGCTCGCCGCCGCCGCATCACTTTTGTTCCCGAATGCGGCAACCTCCAGTTCACGCGCGATCCCATGTTGAAAGATGCGCTCGACGAATGGATCACTCGGATCGTCTGTTACGCCTTCGGTCTCTCGCCGCAACAATTTGTCAGCGTCATGAACCGTGCCACCGCTGAAACCAGCGTGGAGCAAGCCGCTGCGGAAGGACTGGTCCCGATTCTCGGCTATCTGGCCGATACGATTAACTTTATCGTCACTCGACACTTCGGCTTCAGCGACATTGAATTTGTCTGGGAACAGGACCGCACCCTGAACCCGCTCGAGCAGGCAAAGATTGATGACATTTACGTTCGTGCCTGCGTGCTCTCTATCGACGAAGTCCGCGAAACCCTGGGCAAGCATCCCATCGG
>DASXIL010000027.1:0-3776 GCA_036497985.1 Candidatus Angelobacter sp.
GAGCGCGGCCTGAAGTTGCCGGTGAAACACGTGATGGAATTGCTGGACGAGGCGTACACAAGCAATTAGCAACTGGCAATTGGCAATTAGCAAAACCAGGTTGACCAAGCGGCTTGAACTGAAGGCCAAAGGTGGCGACAAATGCAGGCCAAAACTAAAGTCGAAGCCAACGTCCAGCAGGCCATACCGTTTTTCCGTGTCACCAGCATGGAAGAGTCTCTGCGTTTCTATGTCGATGGGCTGGGCTTTGAGATGACGAAAAAGTGGACCCCCGATGGCGACGGCAAGGTACGCTGGTGTTGGCTGCAGCACGGGAATGCTGCAATCATGCTGCAGGAGCACCGCAGAGAGGGTCCTAACTCCTGGACGCCGGAAGGCACGCTCGGCGTGGGCGTTTCCATCTGCTTCCAATGTAAAGACGCGCTGGCCATCTATAAAGATGTTAAGTCCCGCGGCATCGAGGCGAAGAGGCCGTTCGTCGGGAACGCGATGTGGGTCACTTCCGTGACAGATCCCGATGGTTACAAACTCGAGTTTGAAAGCTTTACTGACGTTCCGGAAGAAACGGTGTTTTCTGAGTCTGAAGATGGGAGATCCAGCTGAAATTGCAAGGCACAATGAATGGTGCAGAAGTCCCAAAAAGGCTGTTGGCAATGGACATTTTAAGGTGTTCCAAAGTTTTTAGGCAACGCTGAATTCTGTTCAGAAAAACCGGCAAGTTGTGTGATTACCCTCACAGAAATGAGCGGGCAAGCGGCGCAAACTGTTGTTCAATCCTGCGGGGTAACGTTATGCAGGTAACGTTACTAAGCTAGTGGATACAAAGCAGGGTTCTAAGGTCTTTGAGTGATTCGCGGTTGCGTTCACTCCTAGAACAATGGTGAAGCTATGAACAGAGTCGTAAACAAATTCGTCCTGGCCCATGACCGGTATTTGGAACTCGACCGCATTCGCACCGAATGCACCAGCCCAGCGCAACGCGAGTCAGTGCACATTGCGTTGATGATGGCGTACCTGGAAGTTCAGCACCATGCAAGACAGATCGCCGGCCTGCAGTTTGCCGACGGCATGGACTTTGCCGAAGTGAACTAAAAAGCCGCTCCTGACGGCATGACGTTTGCCGAACGGGACTGAAAGTGACCCCCAACGGCATGCAATTGCCGAAGGGGACTGAAAAAGTCGCCCTGCCAGATACCCCTCGCCTCGCAATTTGCGTCTAATTATCAACGCCACTGCTGTACTATGTACTCGTGCGGCTGGAATCTAACGATCCAGCTTAAGCGTCAAATCTCCCCCGGGAGGTGGCTCCACAATGCCACTGGCTCGCATTCTTACGCGCAATCCGGAACGGACAGCGGACCTTTCCAGCCAACTCAAGCAACAGGGTTATAGCGTTGAAGTGGCTCGTCCTGACCAAACCAATCTGGCCCCTGCCGATCTGGAAATAGAGTTTGAGATCTGCGAACGCGCAGATGTGCTGGAGCGAGCCGCTGACCTGGCGACTGAGCTTGGAGCCGACGTGGCCGTGGCTCCGGGCATTTTGCAGATGGCGCCCAAGCCGGCAGCCGAGCCGATTATGTACGCATCAACAGCGCCGCAGCCTCAAGAGCCTGAGCCGACAGCGCTTCAGCCGGTCTTATCCCATCCGACCATATCCCATCCGGCCCTGGCTGAACCGGTGACCGAAAATGTGGTGCATCTGGAATCGCCGGCTGTGGCTGAGCGTGATCCAGAGCGCGATTTTGAAGCTGCTTTTGCTCCTGTGATTGAAATGCCGGCGGCGGTGCAACCCGGTCATGAAATGATCGATGTACCGGTGATGGAACCGGAACCAATGCCGCCCGTGGCATTCCTGGAAGAATCGCCTGCAGCGGAACCAATCGCGGCTGCCCCGATGGCGGAGCATCAACCTGAAGTGCATTACGCTGAAGCCCATCGCGCGGAACAAGCTGTTGTGGCACCCATCATTTTTCCTGAGCCGGCACGGTCTGCCGATCCCATGCCTTACCTGGCGCAACTGACGCCTTTTAGCGGTCGGACAAGTCGCACGGATGCGGACAGGGAAGAGAGACAGCAAAACGCTTTGCCGGCGGTGCGTCAGCCTTCAAAAATTCCAGAGCGCGGCAAAAAAGTCTTGCAGGATGGCGCAAGAGTCGCAGCACATACGTGGGCCGGCGCGCTGGCCCTGGCGGCTTCCACCAAGGCTTCTGTTCGCGATCATTTTGAGGAATACAGGAAGCGGGCGCAGTTGCGTTCCGCTGAAGCCCGGGCCGAGCATGCCGCTCGCCTGCTCGACCTTGAACAGCGTCGTGCAGAAGCACATCAACGTGCCGCGGAACTGGAACTTGCGCGGGAACAGGCAGCAGCACGGCTGATGGAATTAGTCCGCCAGCGCGAACCCGGATTGCCGCCGGAGCGTCTGCGTAAGCAGATGCCTTTTGAGCCGGTCGTGCCGGCCCAGAACCAGCCTTCATCCAGTTATTATCAAAGACCGCCCTTGCAGGATCGCCGGCGAGAAGTACCGCCAGTTGCAGCGTCGAGAAAAGAGCCGGCCGTAAGGTCCGCCCGCGCCGCCATCACCGCTACTCCGATGCAGCTATGGCGCAGCATCCATCCCCCGCTACGGCCTATATTGACCGGAGCAGCCGTCATGAGCGCGCTGTTCATCATGTGGATCGCGCTGCCACTGTTTCATTCGTCGCGTCCGCCAATGGCCAGCACCAAGACCGCGCCTTCTAATGGCGTGACGGTGCAAACCGGCGTGCAAAATGGGGGCGTGACCGTACAAACCGGTTCGCCCAGGCAGCAGGCGGCGCAAGCCAAGCCGCAGCCGACGCAAGCTCAGTCTGCGGGTACGGCAGCCAAACCTTCACCGCGCGTGCGGCAGACTCATCTGGTAGCTGAGCAATCTGAAAAGCAGATTGGGGATGACGTTGTGATACGCCACTACTCGCGCCCTGTGCCGACGCAGAAACCAAAACAGTCAGGTCAGCAGGCGGGGTTGAAACATTTTTCCGATTTGGAAAATTAAGCTTATAAAACTGTAGGAGATTGGCCGGTGCTGACCGCCGGCTTTTCTTTTTACCGGCGATTGTTAGCGCGAAGATGAAGGCCGGATCGCTCTGTGTGGAACCAGTTTTATGTTGACCCACTCATGTAGCGATGTCATTGGAAAATCCAGTCGCTCAATCGTGTCGGCAAATCCGGCTCGCTGTACTCGGAGCAGATGTGGCTGGCGTGACAGATGCGGAATCACATATCTGCCGTAGGAAGTTGGAGCCAGTTCCTTGTTATCCAGAAAGACTGTGACATCCGGCGGGCTACAAACCACAATGGTCTCTACGCCCCAGAAATACCATGCGCTAAAGCCAGCCCCAACAATCACGACCAGCAGAATCAGGGCCATCAAGCCGAACTTTCTGTCGCCGGGCTTCTGCTGTTGCTGATACATGGTGTCTGAATAGGAAGATTCGCCGGGGTGAGGCGCAGCTTGATATGTAGATGGGGGCGGCACGGCAGGTGCAGTGTTTGCCGTAGCTACCGCGTCGGCGGACAATCGCTGGCCGCAGTTGGTGCAAAATGCAGCAGACGCTTCAAGTGGTGCGCCGCAGGCCGGGCAACTTTTCGCCGCAGAAACCGAAGCCGGCGCTGCCTTTGCCAGCGGCTGCCCGCAAGCTGTACAGAATTTTGAGGCCTTGTATGCTTCCCTGCCGCAAGATGTGCAAACTGCCATTTCAGGTTCCTTGTCTTTGATGATATCTCTTTCACTCCAAGCG
>DASXIL010000028.1:0-3274 GCA_036497985.1 Candidatus Angelobacter sp.
ACAGCGATGAAAGCTATCCTTCGGCAGCCGATCCATATGTTCCCGAGAATTCGGCCGATCCAGCACCGGCACAACAGGCCTCCGCTGAGCGCAGCGACGATGAATTGCGCGCTGCCTATCTGCAAGGCGCACAAGACGCCATGAGCCGCCAGAGTGACAGCCGTTATGGTGAGCATTACACAGACTCCCGCGAACGGAGCCGGCAACGGCCGCAAGAGGAAAGAAGGTCTGAAAAGCAATCCCAGCCGAACAATGAGAACGACACTCACGCTTCAGCACCTGTAGAAGACAAGACCCCCGCGACGGTTTTCATCTTTAAAGATGGTCACCAGTTAGAGACCAAGAACTATGCCATTATGGGCGGAACGCTATTTGATTTCTCCAGCAAAATGCTCAAAAAGATCCAGATGGATGAGATTGATTCTGCGGCTACGCTCAAGGCGAATGATGATCGCGGCGTGACGATGAAGCTGAACTAGATTTGGTAATTTGGTAATTAAGTAATTTGCGAGACGTGTGCTTTTGCGCGCTGGTTTTGAATTACTAAATTACAAAATTACCCAATTACCAATTTGCATTATCTGGCGGCTACGCGTGTTCCGCATAAGATGTGCGTGGGTTCCACGCAGCGTGTTTCTATGCTATAATTTCCTGTATTCCTCGAGCACATAACTTCCTGTAAATGCAGCTATTTAGCGCACATTTCGACGTGGCCAAGGGGTGTGCCGGAATTGCCTGCAGTGTGCGCAGAATTTGTCCATCCTGAATGAGAGAAAAACATGGCAGATGAACAGAATCCGCAACTCCCCCTCACGCCTCCTCCGGGCGGCGATGGCGGTGGAACGAATGCGGGCAACATACAGCCCATCAACATTGAAGAGGAGATGCGGCGGTCGTATCTCGACTATTCAATGTCAGTCATTATTGGCCGCGCGCTGCCTGACGTGCGTGATGGACTCAAGCCGGTGCACCGGCGCGTTCTGTACACCATGCAGGAGATGGGCCTGCAGTACAACAACAAGTACACCAAGTGCGCCAAGGTGGTGGGACAAGCCATGGGTCTCTACCATCCGCATGGCGACTCCGCAATCTATGACACGCTGGTACGCATGGCACAGGATTTTTCTCTGCGCTATCCACTGATCGATGGCCAGGGAAATTTTGGATCGGTGGATAACGATCCTCCCGCAGCGATGCGTTACACCGAGTGCCGCCTGCAACGGATTGCCGGCTCACTGATGGAAGACATCGACAAAGAAACCGTGGACTTCGTTCCAAACTATGACGAATCGACGGTTGAGCCGACGGTCCTGCCGACGCGGATTCCGAATCTGCTGGTGAATGGATCGAACGGAATCGCCGTAGGAATGGCGACGAACATTCCGCCGCACAATCTGACAGAAATTGTGGAAGCGGCGATTCTGCTGGTAAACAACCCCGCCACCAAGCTCCCGGAGATCCTGAAAATTGTGAAAGGCCCCGATTTTCCCACCGGCGCTTACATTTACGGACGCAGTGGGATTGAAGCCGCCTATACCCATGGCCGCGGCAAGTTTGTAATGCGCGCCAAGGCCGCGATTGAAGACCATACGCAGGGGCGCAAGGCGATTATCGTGCGCGAAATTCCTTATCAGGTAAACAAAGCCAAGATCGTGGAACGCATTGCCCAACTCGTTAATGACAAAGTCATCGACGATATTTCTGACGTGCGCGATGAATCCGGCCGCGACGGAATGCGAATCGTTGTCGAGCTGAAGCGTGGCGCGGAAGCGCAGATCATCCTGAACCAGCTCTTCAAGCACACGCAAATGCAGGAAAGTTTCAGCATGATTTTCCTGGCCGTGGTCAACGGGCAGCCCAAGGAAATGGGGCTGGTGCAGGCGATCCAGCACTTTATTGATCACCGCGTGGATGTGGTTCGCCGCCGCACGGTTTACCTGCTGGAAAAAGCCCGCGAGCGCGAACACATTTTAGAAGGCTACAAGATCGCGCTTGACAACATGGATGCGGTAATCAAGATCATTCGCGGATCGGGTTCACGCGCGGAAGCAAAAGAGAATTTGCTCGCAGCCAAGTACAAGATCGTGGACAAGGCAATTCAGGCAAAGGTCGGCGGCGCGGAAGGTAAGCTTTCACCTCGCCAGGCCGATGCAATCCTGGAATTGCAGCTCTATCGCTTGACCCGGCTTTCGACCGACGAAATCCTGAAAGAGCTGGAAGAGATTCGCGTGAAGATCGCCGAATACGAATCAATTCTAGCTTCCGACAAAAAGCTGCGCGGCGTGATTGTGAAAGAACTGGAAGATGTGAAAGAGCAGTTCGGCAACAAGCGCCGCACTGAGATCACTGACGAATCCACTGAAATCACGCTGGAAGACCTCATCGCCGACGAGCAGGTGATCGTAACGGTATCCCACAGCGGATACCTCAAGCGGACGCCGCAATCTATCTATCGGCAGCAGCGGCGCGGTGGCACCGGTCGCATGGGCATGAAAACGCGCGAAGAAGATTTTGTGGAATATCTCTTCAGCGCCTCGACGCATTCCTATCTTCTTGTCTTTACCAATACCGGGCGCGTGTACTGGCTGAAAGTGTATGAGGTGCCGGACGTAGGCGCTGCGGGCAAGGGCAAGCACATTGGCAACCTGGTGGCGTTGCAGCCGGGCGAGACGGTGCGCACGCTGCTGGAAGTCCGCAATCTGGAAGAAGAAAACCGCTACATCTTCTTCACCACGCGTAAAGGCACGGTGAAAAAGACTCCGGTGAAAGACTTCTCCAACGTGATGTCGCGCGGCATCATTGCCATCGGAATCGATAAAGACGATGAACTGGTAGCAGTGCGGCTGACTGACGGCAACCAGATCGTCTTTCTGGCGTCGCATGAGGGCCAGGCAATCCGCTTTGGCGAAGAAGATGTGCGCTCCATGGGACGGCCGGCATATGGCGTCCGCGGCATGGATCTGGATAAGAACGATTACATCGTCGGCATGGCAGTAACGCCGAAAGATGCCAAGAAGACAAACGGCAAAGACAAAGATGGCAAGGCAACAGAAGAGACGCTGCCCAGCCTGATCCTGAGCGTGACAGAGCAAGGCTACGGCAAACGTACGCCGGTGGAGGAATACCGGCTGCAGTCTCGCGGCGGTAAAGGCGTGATCAACGTAAAGACCACGTCGAAAAACGGAAACGTGGTGGGCATCATGCTAGTGGACGAATCCTCTGAAGCCATGCTGATTAGTCAGTTCGGCAAGATCATCCGCATTGACACCAAGAC
>DASXIL010000029.1:0-3162 GCA_036497985.1 Candidatus Angelobacter sp.
CTCGTCGGCGCCGTTACGGTCAGTCAGCACCACGCTGACCAGTTCCCACGATTGCAGGCCGAGATTGGTGGCAGTCGATTCAAGTTCCTGAGCGGTCCTGGCACGTTCCACGCGGTACTCCCATTGCGTAACCGGCAAGGGCTTGACGTTGAGCGTGAAGTTCTGACTCTGCGGGCCATTGCTGGATCTGGGAGGCGCAAAATCGCTGGCAACGGCTGTCAGCTGGACGTTAAAGGAGCCGGTAGCTGCGGTGGGCAGAGCCGTTAGCAGTATGGTGGTGGCTCCGGCGCGCCCGGCAGGGATCTGGGCAACCACGCCCGCAGGCAATCCCGTAAGGCTAAACTCAAAGCTGGGTCGCTCATTGACGGCAATATGCACGGTAAGAGACGCCGTGCCGCCCTGGGTGATTGTCACAATGGAGGGATTGACGGTTACAACAAAATCCGGATCAGTTTGGGCAGGCAAGCGTGACGCAACACCAGCGATTAACAGAAGCAGTGCGGCTACCCGGACAGCATATCGCGACATGAAAATTCCCTCCCACCCGATGTTTCTATTTGTTTCTATACGCTGCTATTAGGATACGGCCAGCAAGGTTGTTGTTCTAGTGCAATCGGCCGGGCATGAGGCTTGCCGACGGCACGCTTCAACGGACAAGTTGATCTTTAATGCGCCAACACGGTATGCAGGATGGCCAGCGCAAAGCTGAGAATTGTCGTAACGATGATCGTTAACTGCGTTCCGCCGTACACCAGCACTGACTTGGCCGCCGTTTTCCATGGGCCTTCACCATGGAGTTGCCGCAAGGTTGCCCATAAGTAAGGAAGGGCAATTGCGAAAAAGATGAACGACAGGGTATATGCAGTGGCGCTCTGAAGAGGCGCACCCAACGCGAGCCAGAACGGCCATTTCACAATAGCCAGCAACAAGGTAAACGACAAGAAGTAAAAAGATGTAACAGCATGTTCGCCGAAATACCACTTCCGCTTGCGGTAGAAGATTGCGAGCAGGCAGGCCATCACCAGCGCATTCAGGATTTTTGATCCTTCATAATAAAAGTGTAGCCGTTCGTTCAAATGCTGGACAAGCACTTCCTCCGAGATGCCTTTACGGTTCGCCAATTTCTTCAATACACGATTCAACACTCCGGCCCGATCAGCATTGCCCAGGGTCTTGAAATCCAAAACGGAATGGTAGCTGGAAGTCAGCAACGTTGACAGCGCAAAGCACAGCACATAAAAGCGGAAAGGATTCGCATAGCAGGACCGCTTGCCGGCCAGATACTCGGCGGTAACAAATGCCGGCCTGGTGAACAGGTAACGGACTGTCCGCAAGATCTTTGAATCCAGTTCCAGCAACTCATGCGCCGCGTGACGAGCAAAATGCCTGAAGGAGAAGCTCTGACGGTCAAATTTATGCTCGCCGCAGGCAGGGCAGAACTGCTGCGTGATGGTTTCACCGCATGTGGGACACGTTGACGCTGCCTGCTGACGTACTGCTGTGGCGCTTCCCTGGACTGTGGCGGCCATGCTACACCCCTGTTTACAGCAAAAGTGGGCAGAGTATAACCCAGGTTTGAGAGATAGACGAGCCTGGATTCCAGTAACGAGGAAGAAGCATGGCCGCAGGCGCAGCTCTTCAAGACGAAAGAACCGGCCTTCAAAAAAATAACATTTGACTTTCGTTTCATTTTCGTCTAAAGTAAGGGTGACATTGACGGGAGCGGCGCCGGGAGTGTCCGCAGTTTGAGCAAGCAGCAACTGCGCGGGGAAACCCAAAAAGGCCTGCAACTCTGTGGTCTGTGGCCTACCGTATGGGTCCCAGTTACCGCGGCCTCCGTGGACTGGAATGTGCCCTGAAAAGGGAATCCATTCTTGCGCAACACATCGCCACCGGATAGGTCGCCGTGGTGTGCGAAAAAGAGCACTTAGCAAATAGCATCTGGCAATTAGCCTTTGTGTCTTAGGTTGCACTCATCGATCTGATCCCTTGAAACTTCAAGCAAAGCAAGACGCAGGCGAGGGCGCCTGCGCTCCACAACTTTTCTAAAAACAAATTCTGAATCGGGCCGCCCAATGGGTGGCCTTTTTTATGCGAGGTGAAACCGTGAAAAAGGAAGAAATCATCGCTGCTATCCGGAAGTGCGCGAAGGAACTGGGGCGCACGCCAAGCCTGGGTGAGTTAACCGAACGAGTGCACATATCAACGCGCACGATCCGTAAATTATTTGGCAATTACGGAATGGCGGTGCGAGCATGTGGCATGGAACCGCCGCGGGGCGCGCCGACGCCGCTGGAAGATCTCTTCGAGGACTGGGCGGGCGTGGTGCGCAAGACGGGAAAGCTACCGACGATTTTTGAGTACGAACGCGAAAGTGCGTATAGCTCCAAGCCGCTGGTGAGCCGGTTTAAAGGGTGGCGTCAGGTGCCGCAAGCCATGGTGGCGTTTGCGGAACGGCATGGCCAGGGTGATTGGGCGGACGTGCTGGAGATAGCGAAGGCGACCGGCGAGGGGACATGGCTGGCGAATTCGACCTCCAGGTTGGCCGGTGGGCCGCCCGGAACGGGAAAAATACTGAAAGACCGTCCGACGTTTGGGCCTCCCATGACGCAGTCAGGAATGCTGTGCGGGCCCGAGAACGAGAACGGCGTATTGTTCCTGTTTGGCATGATGGCGTGGCAACTGGGATTCGCGGTGAAGAAAGTCCAACAGGCATTTCCCGACGTGATTGCGCTCCGCAAAATTGACGAGCAGACGTGGCAGGAGGTGAAGATCGAGTTGGAGAAGGAGAGCCGGAATTTTCTGCGACATGGACATCCGCCAAGCGGGTGCGACCTGATCATTTGCTGGGTCCACAACTGGCCGGAGTGTCCGGTAGAGGTGATTGAGTTGAGTACGATGTGGATGTGTTTGGGATGTGGGAGGAAGTGAGAAACCTCGACGCGGGCCACAGATTCGATTCAATTAGGCTGTGGCAATAGATGGGCTGTTGCGTGGCCAATTTCTTCCGAAATCTGCAGCAGTTCGTCGTAAGTATGTTCATCTCCGATTAACGTCCAAAAAGGACGGCCTACGATCAGGTCCGTGTTCAATTCGAGGAACTGGAGAGCATATCGCGAGTCTGGATAATCAGAATAAGGGTGACCATCACCCGCCGGATTG
>DASXIL010000030.1:0-2256 GCA_036497985.1 Candidatus Angelobacter sp.
CCCTCATCCAAAAAGAGTTAGCCACAAACCAGGAATCATGCTACACTCTATATAACGTAGAATTCGATTTGAAGTTCTTGCCTGTTCCGAGTTACCGCTCCCCACACGCAAACACTTTCAACATTGCGTTCGTGCGGTAAATCAACAAATTGAGGAGCAACACAATGGAACAAGGCACAGTTAAGTGGTTTAATGACGCAAAGGGATTTGGATTTTTGAGCCGTGAGAACGGCGAGGACGTCTTCGTCCATCACACCGCGATCAAGGCCAACGGCTTCCGCTCACTGCAGGAAGGCCAGCGCGTTCAGTTCAACGTGACCAAGGGCCCCAAGGGCTGGCAGGCTGAGAACGTCGAAGTCGTCTAACGACCCGGCAACATCAGCAATTCGGATTCAAATAACAAAAGGGACGGTCAATCAGCCGTCCCTCTCGTGCGTTTAGAGCATTTATTAAGTAATCATCAGGCCGAATCAGGCTGCCGGTTTCATGCTCTTCACCGCGATCTGCGCGATGGCAGGATGCATTTCGCGCTGCTTGTGAGTCCCCAGATAATCCAGCACATTATTGATCGAATCTTCAAACCGCGAGCCGGTTTTGTGGGTAACTCTTACGCCTTTTGAAACAAGCTGGCACATTTCGAAGCGATTCATGCCCTGTGAAAGGGCTTTATGAATTTGGTTGGAACGCATGACGAACTCCCAGAAAAAATGTGACTGTTGCGTGGGTTGCGGAGCTCGTCAGAAGCGTAGATGAGGCCGGAGCCGAGCAAGGCGAAAAAGTTTCCGCCCTGCCTTCATTGTACGCCGCACTCTCATGAGCCCAGCGGCAATGCCGCAGCGCCTGCGCTGATCTCCCTTCAAACGCGCCAAAGCACCGCGTCAACAGCTTTCAAGCCCGCGCATTTCCCTGTTACCATTAAGATCGCGCCGGCCGTAAAACAGGCCGCAGTGAAGACATTCGATTGAAAGAGGTTTACGGTGGCAGACACCAAGAAGATTGAAGACAAGGTAGAACGTAAAAAGGTAAAGCGCGCGGCGCGCAAAAAGGCCGCTCCCAAGGCCAAACGCACCACTCCCCGCGGCGCAAACAAGAAGAAAATCAAGAAGGCCGCACGCGGCCAGTCGAAGCGGTAAAAGGCAGCTTTCAGCTTTGTCTTGCTTAGACGCACGGCAATGCTGCTTTATCAGCTCCGCCCAAACTTGCTTCTACGCTGGTTCCATCCCTGCATACCTGAATATGCAGGGGCAGGGATGGAAGTCCGGCTCCAGCACAAATAGCTGACGGCCGGTAGCTGATAGCCGCATTCTCTGCTCTCCCCATGCAGATCAACTGTATCCTGTGACATAAGCCCGCCAGCGCCGTTCGCCCAGGGGTCATGAGGAGATTGCACCTGCCCAGCCAACTGCTTGCCCGCAAGTCGATCGACAAGCTCATCCGCGAATCGGAAGAGCCCGACAAGGCGCTGAAAAAGAGCCTTGGACCGTGGTCGCTTACGGCATTGGGAATCGGCGCAGTCATCGGGTCGGGCATTTTTACTGTCATCGGAACCGCGATGGCCGGGCAACATTTTATCGAGCCCTCCATCAGCGCCACTCCGCTGATTCACTGGCTCATCAACCACTCCGCCATGGCCGGCCGCCCGGGCGCGGGACCCGCGCTCTCGCTCTCGCTAGTGCTGGTCGCCGTGGTCTGCGCATTCACCGGCCTCTGCTATGCCGAGCTTTCGTCGATGATTCCGATCGCCGGCTCGGCCTACACCTACACCTACGCCACACTCGGCGAACTTTGCGCGTGGATCATCGGCTGGGACCTCATCCTCGAATACGCCTTCTCGAACATGAGTGTCAGCGTCGGCTTTGCGGCGCACATCGTAGATCTGCTCGACTGGTTCGGCATCCACATGCCGCTCATGTGGATCTCGCCTGCCTACCTGCCCACCGGATTGCAGGACCTGGCCGGCCGCGATCTCTACCAGCCGGGCTGGCACTTCGGTTTCAATATTCCAGCGTTTCTTGTTGTCATGGTGCTCACCGTTATCCTGGTGCGCGGCATTCGCGAGTCGGCACGCGCCAACAACATCATGGTGCTGGTCAAAATCGCCGCCATCCTCGTATTCATCTTCGCGGGCGCCAGCTTTATCAAGCCCGTCTACTGGCACCGCTTCATGCCCAACGGCTGGACCGGCATGCTCTCCGGCGGCTCCATCATTTTCTTTACCTACATCGGTTTCGACTCCGTCTCCACCGCCGCTGAAGA
>DASXIL010000031.1:0-8311 GCA_036497985.1 Candidatus Angelobacter sp.
CCCAGTGTTGTCGCCACATCAGGGCCGCAGCCAGCGCAGCCGTATACACCAGGCTCCACGCCATTTCATAGCTTCCGCTAAAGACTACGGGCGCCA
This sequence comes from Candidatus Angelobacter sp., assembly GCA_036497985.1. Taxonomy (GTDB): domain Bacteria; phylum Acidobacteriota; class Terriglobia; order Terriglobales; family Acidobacteriaceae; genus Angelobacter. The sequence goes on from DASXIL010000031.1 coordinate 97, forward strand.
GCACGCCTACAAACATCGACCCCAGCGCACCGCCGGCAGCGATGAGCAGATAGTACTGCGTAAGATAGCGTGCGCCTGGCCGGCGCAGGTAGAGCTCTCCGTGGCAGAAAAATGCTCCGATAAATAAAGTAAGGCAGAACAAAGGAATGGAAATCATGATCGGAACATCCATCGTTCTGTCCGCGATCAGGTACCCCACGCCGCCCAGCGCAGAAGGAAGCAAGCCCATCATGATCCGGCGCGAATAGATTTTTCCGCCATTGAACGCCAGCACAAACGTGAGCAGGTAAATCGTCAGTGGAAGGATCCACAGCAGTGGGATTGCGGCAATGTTCTGGCTCAGATGGCTGGTCACGGCTGAAAGAAGCAGCGATCCACATGCCGCCATGAGCAGCCACAACGTCTTTTCGCCGGGGCGGGGGACAGCGTCAGAAATCAAGGACGGCGCTGCTGCAGTTCCTATCTGGGACGTTGTAGATATCGCTACACTCACAGCGGGTGATGGGTCTATCTCTCGCTCTTGAAGCTGGGGAACTTTTCTTCTGCCGGCAATAATCACACCGCAGACCACGACGAACAAAAGAAATCCCAGAGACCAGGCCAGCGTCTGCGCTCGCAGGCTGAAGTTGGGTTCCACCAGCACCGGATAAGCCAGCAGCGCCAGTAATGATCCAAAATTGGAAAGCGCAAACAGCCGGTAAGGCGGCGCAGGAGTCGCCTGCTCACTGCCCACACGACCGTGAGCGTACCAGGACTGCAATAGCGGATTGGTAGCTGACAACGCGAGAAATGGCAGTCCTATCAGCATCGTCAACACCCACAGCACGCTGAAGACAGGCCGGACCGTGGAAGCATGCGGATGCGGATTCAAGTTGGCAAACACTTGTACCAGGCTCAGCGCCAGCAAAAAGCCATAGGCTACAAGTTGTGCCCGCGGAGATAGCCGCATGGCGATGGCATGGGCACAAAGATAGCCCAGCAGCAACGCGGTCTGAAAAAACACCAGGCAGGTAATCCAGACGGCGGAGGAGCCTCCCAGCAGCGGCAGCAAACGCTTGCCTGCCATGGGCTCAACCAGGAAGAGAAGGCTACTGCTCAAAAATATGGCGGAAACATAAAGAGTGACGCGTGGACGCATGAGCGAACTACGATAACAGACGGAATTGATAATTGGGTAATTTAGTAATTTGGTAAATCAGTAAAATGATTCTTTCCACCGGTGTGGCTCTTCTCAATTTACCCAATTACCAAATTACTCATTTACCAACTCTTCCTACTCTCCTTTTCCCAGCTTCCTGCACAGTTGTCCCAGTTGCTCCTGCTCGTCGGCCTTCAGCCTGCCCATGACTTCCGTGATGCGACGGGCATGTTCCGGGAAAATCTTGGCGATAAGCTTTTCTCCCGTTGGAGTAATGCAGGCCAGGACAAAGCGCTTGTCTTTGCCCTGTTGTTCCCTCTTCACCAGGCCGCGCTTTTGCAGGTTGTCGATTACGAGAGTGAGATTTCCGCTGCTGGTAAGAATGCGGCGGGCCAAATCGCCCAGGCACTGCGGCCCAACGTGATACAGCGCTTCAAGGACGGCAAACTGGCTGAGCGTGAGCCCTTCTTCTTCCAGCCCGACGCGCGCATAGGCGAACGCGGCGCCGGCAGCGCGCTCCAGCTTTACATAAGCGCTGAGCGCGCGTTCCTGCGCGGGAGTTCCTTTGAATTTCTTGGGCATGTCTTCTGAAGATCGAAGATCTTATTTGGATCGACGGGAGAATTTACCGCAAAGGGCGCTAGGAACGCAAAGGGAATTAACCGCAGAGAACGCAAAGAGCGCGGAGGAAGAACCGGAAAATTCACAAGAAACCAAACGTTCCTTCTCTACGTTCTCAGCGCACTCTGCGGTGAAAACGGTCAAAAGGCGCGAAAGACCCAACTTTTATTCCTTTGCGACCTTCGCGCCCTTTGCGGTCAACCGTCTCTTACTGAATATCGAATTGCTCCGGATGCAGCAGCGGGTCGGACTTCACCAGCACCGTCCGCTTCACCAGCTCTTCCATCTCTTGCAGCCAGCGCCCGTTGTTGCCCTTGAGCGCTTTGGCCACCTCAGGATTCACGCGGACCATTACATCGCGCTCAAAGTGCCGCGCCATCTTCCGCATTTCCACATAAATCTCATTGCATACCGTGGTCACGGACTTGATCATTCCCGTGGCAGAGCAAATGGGGCAAGGCTGTCCCAGGGTGCGCTCCAGGGACTGCTTCACCCGCTTGCGCGTGATTGCGACCAGACCAAAATCATTGAACTGCAGGACCTTGGAAGGCGCGCGGTCGGCCTTCAATGCTTCTTCCAACGCCTGCATCACTTTCGCGCGATTGCGGCGCTCGTCCATGTCAATAAAGTCGATCACGATAATGCCGCCAAGATCGCGCAGGCGAATCTGCCGCACAATCTCCTTGATGGCGTCAATATTGGTCTTGACGATCGTATCTTCCAAGCGTGCCGTCTTGCCCACGTACTTACCCGTGTTGATATCGATTGCCACCAGCGCTTCCGTCTGGTTGATGACGATGTAACCGCCGCTGCGCAGCCAGACTTTCGATTTGAGCGCTTTGTTGATTTCTTCCGTGATGTTGAACTGCTCAAACAGCGGCGTGTCCTTGCTATAAAGCTTTACGCGCTTCACCAATGAAGGCTGGAAGCGGCTGACGAAACGAAGTATGCGTTCGTATTCCTGCTCGGTGTCTGCCCAAATGGCGGAAAAGCTGCCGCTCACCTGATCGCGCAAGATGCGCTCCACCAGGTTCAAATCGTGATAAATCAATGCCGGCGCCTTCGACGTATCGGCACGCCCGCGAATTTCATTCCACAAATTGATCAGGAAGCGAATATCGTTGCGCAGGTCCTGTTCTTCCGCGCCCGCTGCCGCTGTGCGGACAATGAATCCGCCCTGCGCTTCCCCGCGCTCACTCAGCGCAATGCGCTTCAACCGATGGCGCTCTTCTTCTGAAGCAATCTTGCGTGAGACGCCCGTGTGGTGCACCGTGGGCATGTAAACCAGATAGCGTCCGGGCAGCGCAATGTGGCTGGTAATGCGCGCGCCCTTCTTCGCGATGGGCTCTTTGGCAATCTGCACCAGGATTTCCTGGCCTTCCTTGAGCAGATCGCTGATAGCAGGCATCTGCCGTGCTGACTGGTGCCGTGGCTTTCCCCGCATGGGACGCCTTCCGCTGCCGCGACGCCCCCCGCGACGGTCCTGCGGTCTGCGCTCAGTCCGCTGCTGGTAGCCCGACGCTACTGGAACGCCATGTTCTGCGCTGGCGCCTTCCACTTCCTCAGCGTGCTCTCCATTTTCTTCGTCACCTTCGGTCTCTTCTTCTCCGTGGCCAAAAGCCTCTTCCACTTCTTCCAGTTCGTCCGGATCGAGCCCCTCGGCTTCATATTTCCCTGTGGCCTGCTCGTTCACGTGCGCGTCTCGCACCGCTTCCATCAGTTCCTTGCCCATGGGGACCATCTGCTCGCCGGACTGGCCCAGGACCTCTTCTTCCAGTTCCTCGAACTCTCCCATGTCAAGATCTTCTTCATAGCGGGGAAGATCGCTTTCCTCTTCTTCGATTTCTTCTTCCTCAATCACGCCACGCGCCTGCATTCCACGATTCTGCTCAGAAACGTTCTCAGAATTGCCCGCGTCGGGAGTCCATACTTGCTCCTCTTGCGCCGGGGTTTCCAGGGAGGAATCAAGATGCGTGGCTTCCTCGGCTTGCTCTTCCTCATCGATCTCGGTGGTTTCTTCCACCTCGGCAAGGCCGGCGCCAAAAACGCTGGCGACGTTCATCCTTTCAAACCGCTGTTCGTCCGCTTCTGTCGCGTGCTTCTGCGGTTCTTCAAATGTTGAAGTTGTTTCAGGAACTTCAGGTTCCTCAATAACCGGCGCAGCTTCTCTGCGATGAAAAACTCTGGGCGCTTCCACGCGTGCTTCAGTTTTCTCTTCCTGTTCAAACTTCGCTGGAATCGGACCGGCCGACTCAGCATCCTGGAGAAAGCCGCGCTCCCTGTGTTCTGAGGAACGTTCTACGGCGTGGTCTGCGACCGGCTTTTCTGTATGGGCTTCGGATTTCCCGCGCGATGCCTGCTTGTCTTTTCCGTACTTGGCCAGCGTTTCACCGGGCAGGACCATGGAGCCCGCGGCAAATCCCGAAGGATCGATGGAGTACTCGGTGGAAGGCTTGGGCCGCGGCGCTGACTCAGTCTTTACCGAAGTCTGGGTTGTTGTTGCCGTTGAAGCATGCGACGCGTGCGGCTGATATTTCGAGATCGACTCACCGGGCAGGACGATGGGTTCAGCGTGTTGCTCGAAGCTCTGCTCAGGACGCCTTTCGAAACGATCGCGTCGAGGTTCATGACGCGAGTCTGAGCGATGATCGTGCCGTCCCTCAGACCGTCCTTCCGGACGGCTTTCATGGCGTTCATGCCTCGATTCCGGATGGCTCTCCGGTTGCGCTTCGACGCGCTCTTCCGTTGCAGCTTCTACCGGTTTTTCCTGCTCGGTACGATCGCCGGCTGCCGGGTCGCTGGCGCCGCGATCAGCAAAGCGGTCACGTCCGCCTCTTCCGCGGCGGCGGCGTCCGCGCCACTTGCGAGCGCCTTCACGCTCCTGCTCCTGCGGGGCGTCCTTTTCTGCTGACGCACCCTCAGCGGACTCCTGCTCTGCGTCTTCGTCTTCTTCATCGCCCACCGTAATCGGAGGCATGATTTCCTGCGCCTCAATCGGCCCATTCTGCCCCTCAGTGCTGCGCACTTCAATGATCGGTGAGTTTCGAGAGCTGGCAACGGCCTCGCCAATGGCATCGCTGTCTTCGTCCTCTTCCATCAGGAAGTCAGACACGTAAAGGAACGCGTCGCGCTCAAGACCAATGTTTACAAAAGCGGATTGCATGCCCGGCAGGACGCGCGTTACGCGCCCTTTGTAGATGGAGCCGGCCAGTGTGTATTCGTTTTCTCGTTCAAAATATATTTCTGAAAGTTGGTCCTCTTCAACCACCGCTACCTTGGTTTCATGCGGTGTGGAAGAGACATATAGTTCTTTCGCCATGGAGCTTCTCCGGTGTATACCGGCGCGAAAGAGGGTGGCTGGAGGTTCCAGAAAAAGGTCAGGATACCCGACGCCATATGCGCGGGTTGACTGGCTTTGAGTGCCCGGAAATTCAATCTGATCTTATGCAAGAAATACAATTCGGCTGCGGTGAGTAATGCTCGCCGGCCAGCATCTGCAATCTGCCTATGACTTGTTTGAAAAATCTGTGCACCTTTGCACTCCGGGTTTGTGGCCACACTGCGGTCCCCGGACAATCGCTAATAATTTGCGCCTGTCTGGATAGTTTCCGCGGGGCCGTTCCCTGCCCGGCAATGCTTTCTGATACTCTCCGGCTTCCCTTCTATCGGCCGGCGCCCTTTCTTTTAACGTCAGGGCGTAACGTTCAATCTTGAAAAATCCTGTTCTGATTGCGCCTCTTGGCGCGGTTTTTAAATTCCTTTGCTTAGTTCACGAAACGGCGCATCCGAATATTCATCACAATACCCAGCGCCAGAAACATGAACAAAACCGACGAACCGCCATAGCTCATCAGCGGTAAAGGAATACCGGTGACGGGCATAAACCCAACCACCATTCCCGCGTTTACCAGGATGTGGAAGAGCAAAACGGCCACCACACCCATTACCACAAAGCCGCCCGCGCTATCCGGCGCGGTCTGAGCGTTATGGATCAAACGCATTAATACCATGAAGTATAGCAGTAGTAAGGCCACTGCGCCCACAAAGCCGTGCTCTTCTGACCAGGCGGCAAAAATAAAGTCAGTATGCGGCTCTGGAAGGAATGACCCCTGTGTTTGCGAGCCTTTCCGCACTCCTTTGCCCCAAATCCCGCCCGATCCGACAGCTATTTTGGATTGCTCAAGTTGATACCCCGTCTTCTGCGAATCGGCCTCAGGATGCAGGAAACTGGTCAAACGGTCTTTCTGGTACTGCTTAATCAGGTGCATCCGCGGGCCATAAATCCACAGCGTTGGCATGAGGACGCCGGCAATCAGTAGGATCGCAGCCGCGTGGCGGAACTGGATTCCGCCCAGAAACAGTCCCATCAATGCCACAGGAACATACGTCAGAGCCGTGCCCAGATCGGGCTGCTTCAAGACCAGCAGCATGGGAACTCCAGCAATTAAGCCGGCTTTCACAATTTCAGAGAGTGAGGCATCCTCACGCTCGCCTTGACCGCCTTGACCTTGCCCGCTGAAGTGTTTGGCCAGCATCAGGATCAATACAATCTTCACCCATTCTGACGGTTGGAAGTGCTGTCCGCCGGGAAGCTGTATCCAGCGGCGCGCGCCCAGGTACTTCTTGCCAAAAAGGGCTACCGCCAACAGCGATATCACCGATGCCACATAAAACCAGTTGGCATTTTCCAGCAGGATCTGATAGTTGATGAGGCTCACCGCCAGCATCACAAGCAGGCCGCCCAGAATCCAATAGATCTGGCGAATGTGTGCGCCGGCGAACTTTGTTCCATAGGTGGTGCTGTAAATTTCCAGCACGCCAAGCGAACAGATGATCAGGACAAAAGTGAGCAAGAGCCAGTCAAAGTCACGAAAGGAGATCAGCTGCCGCATTATTCTGACCCCGCTATTCCAATCGACATTGGCTGCGCCAGCCTTTTCATCCTGCCTTTTCCTAGTTTCACCAACACGGTGCCGCCTTGCAGATGATTCTCGTCTGCGGCGTCCCGTTCAGAGTCGCCATGGGCGACGGATGCATGCGCGTGTCGTTGCCCAAGCGAGTCGGGCTGGTTCCAGAACCCGGCAATCGGAACTGATCCGGGATCAGCCTTATCACTAAACAGCATGGGATTATTGCGGAGCCGCCGCTGCTTCTCTACGTATTCCTTTATCACTTGCGAAGCCACCCGTGCGGCCAATGGACCGTGTTCGCCACCTTCGAAAAGAACAGCCACAACAATCTCCGGATTTCTGCGCGGCGTAACGCCAGCAAACCAGCCATTCCCTTTGAATTCTTTGCTCAATGACTTGATTTTTTGACCGTGCGCTTCCAAAAACTGATGGCTTACCAATTGTGTGCTTCCGGTTTTGCCGGCAAAATCTACACCCTGGATGTGCGAAGCGACTCCGGTTCCTCCGGGATTCAGTACCCCTGCCATCGCGTCAGTAATGGTGATCCAGTTCTGGGGATCAATGGGCACATGCACTACGTCCGGCACGGTCTGGGCGGCTGCGTTCTTGAATTGCGCCGGCAGCTGCTCGGGATCGACAACGTGCGGGCGATAGAACGTCCCGCCCATGGCTATTCCGCCAATTGTCCGCGCCAGTTGAATCGGGCTCACTGCCACTGCGCCCTGGCCAATGCCGACTGAGATGACTTCACCGGCATACCACTTCTGGCGGAATGTCTTCATCTTCCACTCTTCTGACGGCATTATCCCTGTAACTTCATTCGGAAGATCGATACCGGTCTTCTTGCTCAATCCCATCGCGGTGGCCCATTTTGCGATCTTCTCAATGCCCAACCGCTCGGCCAGCGTGTAAAAGAAGACGTCGCATGATTGGTAGATCCCTTTCGAAATATCGGTAATGCCGTGGACACGGTGCTCTTCTTTTACCCAGCAACTGAAATAGCGCCCAAAGAAAACCGCTCCGCCCTGGCAGTTTACTCGCATATTTTGCGCCACGCCCTCCTGCAGCCCGGCCACGGACATCACGATCTTGAACACAGAACCCGGCGCGAGCTGCGCCTGAATCGCCTTATTGAACAGCGGGTGATTCGGGTCCTCCACCAGCCGGAGCCATTCCTCGCGAGAGATGCGCACGGCAAAATCATTGGGATCGAATGCCGGACGGCTCACCATTGCCAAAATCTCGCCATTGCGCGGGTCCATGGCGACAATCGCGCCGTTCTTGCCTTCCATCGCCTGCTCGGCTGCTTTTTGGATATCAAGGTCGATTGTCAGCTTTAACTTTTGCCCGTTGACTGCTGGAATATTCGCATTCGGCGGCCTCCCGACTTCCTTGCCTTTGCTGTTCACCAGCACTCGGCGGGAACCGTCCTTACCCATCAGAAGATCGTTGTATTGCAACTCCACGCCGGACTGGCCAACGATATCGCCGCGCTCATAAAGCTCGAACTTGGGCGAGTTCAGCATATCTTCGCTCACTTCACCCA
>DASXIL010000032.1:0-4141 GCA_036497985.1 Candidatus Angelobacter sp.
CCGCCACCCTGTCCGTAGTGTGGAAGCTCCCACGCGGTCACTACGCTGGAGTCGACGGCTCCAAAGCCTCCATCTCACGGGACTCCTTCGTCAACGAAAAAATCGCCTCCTCGGCCACGCAGTTCTACTACCAGGGCAGCAATCTCAAGTCCTTCCCCATCTCCAATTAGCACCACGCTCCGAAAGAATCGCATGTCACCGTTAACTGAGTGAGTTGGCGATTATGCGCTTATTGAAGATGTACTTCCTCCCAGCCCAGCGCACCGAATCGCCCGCATTGGCGTCAGCGGTGCCTACGAGAAAAGATTGAGGTCATCAGGTGCGACTGAGGTTCTTCGGATTAGTTTTCCGAAGGCTTTTCGATGCGATCGACTACAAGAGCATCAACCGGGCCTTTCGCCGATTTGAAAGTCAGCCCAAGCTGTTCCTGAACCGCGGTAAAAAAATCCACAGCAGTCTCTTCGGCGGTGCCGCCCGCTTCTGACGCCTGATGCAAATCCTCTGGAGTCCACCGCAACTTAATGTCATATTTGCCAGTGAGTCCGGTTCGATCTACCACTGTGCGGCCCGTTAGCTGCGTGAGTGTTTCGAGGAGATTCGCAATCGGAATCGCCTGACAATCCACCGTCCCTAGTCCAACGCGCATCATGCCCGGTGAGCTTTGACCTTGATCATTCTTCAAACCATTCGGGTAGGTGTCCCCTGGGGTCGCTTCTTTGAGTTTGGATCCGCCTTTCGCCACAACCAGTTCAAACACAGGAAGTTCTCTGGTCTCTCTATGGGCCGCAAATTTGAAGCGGTCAACCAACACGGACCACATCATTTCGTTTCGTTCGATACGGCTGAGCCTATCCAATTTAGGAACATCCGATTCATCCACCTTGGCATCGATGTCATATCTCGCAGTCTTTACCCAGGACGGCGCTCCGAAGATTTGATCGTCATTCGAATTCAGCAGCCCAGTCGCTTGTCGAAGGATCAAAATGAGCGGCGCGTTCTTGATCTGGATCCCGTCGGGCGTAAACTTTGTCATGACCATCGTGGCGCCAGGTTCGCTGGGCTTGACGGTTGTTACTTCAAACTTGGGAAGCTGATTGGACTTTTCGACCACTGCTTGTGCCCAAGTCCGCGTTGCGTGCAGCAAACCAAAGACGATGGGCAAGGAAAGTAGAGCCGCGCCAGCAGATGCCAGAAGCAGCTTTCCCGGCCATCCTAGCCGCCGCACGGCATGCCCAGCCAGGATGCGCGTAATACGCTTCTTGAGATCTGATCCGGTTACTCCCGACGCGCAGGCCAGGGGGGATTCGATGTAGAACTTGCAGACGTTGAGAATGCTCTCCGCATATACGTCGGCTGCACTACCGGTTTGCAACACTGCTTCATCGCATGCGCGCTCGCGTTCTTCGATGAGCCGCATACGAATCCACCAAACTGGCGGATAAAACCAGAAGATTGCCTCAACCACCATGTGTATGGCAGCGGTTAGATTATCTCGTCGTCTCACATGACAGAGTTCATGCTCGACAATCGTCGCCAATTGGTCTGGTGTGAGATACCTGGTGATGCCTTCAGGCAGCAGCAGAACCGGTTTGCGGATACCGAACACGCCCGGCTCCAGCCGCCCTGGAAAGGACATTGCCGGGATGGACAAATTGAGATGCAGTGGCGTTGCACTCCGCAATGCAGCACGGATACGGCGCCACCACATCAGCCAATAAATGGCAGCAATGACAAAACCACAAAGCCACACTCCAAATAGGAAAGGGAGGACTGGATGGAGAGTGTGCACCGACCCAGACAGCATCGGTGTTGGATTGGATAGCATTAAGGGCCGGCTGATCTCTTCCATCACGGAGAAGACCTGGGGCTGCTCCCGTGAAGGAAGCATCAGTGAACCAAGCTCAGAACTGGCGCTTACCAGCAGGGAAAACGGAATGAGAAATTTCACCGAAGCCGCCAGCCAGACCCAATACCGCGCCGAAGCGCGGTTGTTCTTTAGCGCGAGTGTCAGCAGCCACGCTGCAAAGACGCAAAATGTCGATTGCAAGAGATGGGCCAGCACGAAAGATATATCGGCGCGGATCATAGCGGTGTCCCCTTTTTGGCTTTCTTTCGCAGAGCCGTTTCGGCCTCCTTGACGTCCTCAATCGTGAGTTCGCCGGAATCAACCAGATGCGCCATCACCAGTTTCGCTCGACCACCGAGCAACACCAGCAACTCGTCAATCAATCGTCGCTGCGCATTCTCTCGCGAGATTACCGCCTCAAAGATATTTGCGTTGCTGATGCGCTTTATGCATCGCAAGGCCTTCTTCCGTTCCAGCCGATATACGGTGGTCTGCACTGTTGTATAGGCAGGTCTTGCCGGTTGGGGAAATGTTTCGTGAATTTCTCGCACCGAGCATGCGCCCTTCTGCCACAGCGCCTCCAGAATTTGCATCTCGAGCTTTGACAGTTTCTTAAAGGACATAGTGGTTCAACTCGCGCTAAATCCATTCAACTACATATGTAGTTGGATGGCAAGCTTTTTTGAAGAAAATGCGAGGCCACTGGAACCGGCGATCTAAACACCCCAGCTCGAATCGACGTTGACAAGAGCCGGCCCTAATGAGTTGTGTCAGCCTTACTCTCAGCTGTTGACATCAGGCCTTCTACTTTTTGACGACCCCAAATAACTTAGAAGTGCGGTTCCCAAATGGCCTCGCAGCAACCTCTCTCGAAGGCAGAGCGAAAAAGGATGATTATCCCATTTGTTTTGTGTGCTTAAATTTATTTTTTGCCATTTTCTGCCCAAAAAACGCATGTCAAGTCCCAAAACCCATTAAACAACTGAATCCAAAGCAAATAGAGTGGCAATAACCGACTTGCCTAACCAGATTAATTGTTTTCAATGACTTGCCCTTGACATGGTGTGTTATCCTGTATCCCTATTGTGCTAGACGTCATCGGACGGGCTTGGCAGCGATAGGGCAGACAAAGCCACGTACTTGCATGCACTCCCCAGCGGCCATCATGCATCCGCTCCTTACCCAACTTAGGGCGTCCGCCATATCCCACTTGGGAATATCGAACTCTACGGTAGTACGCCGACCCGTAATCAGCACTTGGCAACGGTAGCATTCTGAGGCGTAGCTGCGCCTCAAGAACTAAGCCCAGCCGTGCGCACGGTATGAAGCTTTGGCAGAAATAGGAGCCGACCATCTCCAGGATTCTGTGTGGGGAGTTAACAGCACCTCATCGGCAGAAGTGGTTTTTGACTATTTATGGCAGCATGTCCATAGCGAGAGGGATAGGCTGTTTGTTGTTAACTTCGAAAAGGCTAATGGCTACAAATCAAAGAACGCTATGAGCCCTCTGAAGGACATATAGCTTCTTCTGTTTGTTCGGCGTCAACGACAAAGCCAGCGGCACGAAATATCGCGTGCCGCTGAGTCTCTGTTTTGGAAATTGCGGACACGGCTCTATGGAAGCTCTCGATATCTTTGAGGGTTAGCGGGTTTGTGTTCATTTTTTCTCCTTAGGAGTAAACTGTAAGCATGAAGGCCAAATCAGTCGAAGTACCGAAAGAATACGCGGCATTCAAGAATCTATTGAGCCAGGTCGTAAAGCCAGCGCCGAAACCCTCTTCGGCCCCCGCCCCCGCCGATAAGCGTTAGGCTTGCGCGACTGAGCCCGTCCTCCCGGTCAGTTCCGCATAGGTGAGACGACGGCCCACTATGTCTTTCAATACAGCCTTGAACCGCTCTGCATCCGTGTGATTGTGGCGAAGGTTGAATCGAAACACTTGCTCATCTACGTAACGGTCAAGGTGTATCGGTTCCACGCTGATATGCGTTCCATTCAATCCACGCTTGAGACAAGACCAGAAGTTCTCAATGCCGTTTGTGTGGACGTGCTCACGAACATAGCCTTCGATGTGGTTGATGATCTCGTGAGTCATATCCGCTTCGGACGCGATGAAAGGATAGTTCGCGTGTTCGTCGGTGATGATCTGCGCTCCCGCTTCGATGTTGTTGTGGACCGATGGCCTCATGCTGGCAAGCTTGCGATCTGCGATCACGCCAGCGCGTACTTTGCCGCCACGCTCTAGCATTCCCATAACGATTGCCTTGCCATTGCCAGCGGAGTAGTTCAGGCCCTTT
>DASXIL010000033.1:0-5069 GCA_036497985.1 Candidatus Angelobacter sp.
AGATCGATCCCTCTTCCGCGCTGTATAGCTATAACCTTTGCGGCGTGGAGTTCAACGCTCAAAAGTTTGACGATGCCAAAACTGCCTGCAACAAATATCTTCAGCTTGAACCCAGCGGCCCCCATGCTGACGAGGTAAAGAGTTTCTTAGCAACGATACCTGCGAAGTAGCCACACAGAAGAAACGTATTGTGCGAAAAGCGGCCCCGCATGGGCCGCTTTTATTTGGATAGAATCTAATTTCAGTCCCATGCCTCCGGCTTTTGCAATCCGGCCCGCCCTCGTCGCCGACATTCCAGCTCTGCGTGAGTTGATTAACGCTTCAGTGCGGCGGCTGCAATCCGGCGATTACTCGCCCGCGCAGATTGACAGTGCGCTCAGGACGGTCTTTGGCGTTGACAGCCAATTGATCGACGACGGTACATACCTTGTGGTCCAGACAGTCCCATCCGATTCAAGCGACCATCCAGTCATTGTTGCCTGTGGCGGATGGAGCAAACGCAAAACGCTTTATGGCGGTGACCGCTGGCGAGATCGCCGGGATGACATGCTTGATCCTGCGACTGACGCGGCAAAAATTCGCGCGTTTTTCATTCATCCTGATTGGGCGCGGCAAGGCATTGGCACTCTGCTGCTGGATGCTTGCGAAAATGCTGCCCGCGCGGCCGGCTTCATGCGCTATGAAATGGGCGCAACTCTGACTGGAGCAAAACTCTTTGAGAAAAGAGGCTATCTAGCCATGGAGCGTATCAATGTCCCCTTGGAAGGGGAAATCACGCTGCCAATAGTTCACATGGTGAAAGAAACGCTTCGTTAGCGGGCGAGCTACGATGTACACTTGTCTGCCAAAATGAATGGCCATTCATTGAGCGGCATGCCACTGCCCGGCATCGAGACGCGGGCCGCTCAAGCAGCACGTGGGAGGACCTATGGACCTGAATCTAAGCCCCGATGAAATCAAGTTTCGCGACGAATTACGCACCTGGCTTGCCGCCAACGCGCCCACGGATTGGGACGAGCGCCGAGAAGAGTCGATGGAGTCGCGCTTCGAATACCTGAAGCGTTGGCAGCGCAAACTCTATGAGGGCGGCTGGGCCGGAATCTCATGGCCCAAAGAATATGGTGGCCGTGGCGCCAGCCTGATGGAGCAGGTGATCTTCTGGCAAGAGATGGCGCTGGCCCAGGCGCCGCCTTTAGCGAATGTCCTGGGGTTGGGAATCATTGGTCCCACGATTATCGCGTTTGGTACCGAAGCGCAGAAGAAAAGGCATCTGGCCAAGATCCTGAGCGCGGAAGAAATCTGGTGCCAGGGATTCTCCGAGCCCGATGCAGGTTCTGATCTGGCGAATGTGCGCTGTGAAGCCAGGCTTGAAGGCGATCATTACGTGGTGAATGGCCAGAAAGTCTGGAACAGCTACGGCTGGGCAGCGCACTGGTGCGAGCTGGTGGTCCGCACAGATCCGAATGTTCCCAAGCACAAGGGGCTGACAGTTTTGCTGGTGGATATGAAGACGCCGGGGGTTGAAGTCCGTCCGCTGCGCCAGATGACCGGTGAGACGGAATTCAACGAGCTTTTCTTTCATGACGTGCGCATACCGGTTACAAACGTTGTCGGCAAGGTGAATGAAGGCTGGGGCGTGGCCATGGGGACGCTCATGCACGAGCGCGGCACATTTGGCGCGGGCCTGCAAATTACCTATCGCAGAAATATGGAGCGCTTGATCGACCTGGCGAAGACCACGGAACGCAATGGCCGGCCGGCAGCGGACGATCCGGTGATTCGGCAGAAGCTGGCGCAATGCTATGCCGAAATTGAAATCATGCGCTGCAACCAGATGCGCGCCTTCAGCCGCATCAATGCCACCGGCGTGCCCGGGCCGGAAGGCTCCATTCAGAAAATTTTCTGGAGCGAACTGAACCAGCGCTTCCAGCAGGTCGCCCAGGAAGTGATGGGGCCATACGGACAGCTTGAAGCCGATGATGAACACGCCATCGACAACGGCATGTGGGCTTATAGCTATTTGAGATCACGCGGCAACACGATTGAAGCCGGCACGTCAGAAATCCAGCGCAACATCATTGGGCATTTTGTGCTTGGGCTGCCGAAGAGTTACTAGGATCGCCGTGATCGGAAAAGCAAACCCAAAACCTTGAAACGCGGAGGAAAGGAGGAAACGGAGGTGGAAAGAAATTGCCAAAATAGCCGAAATTGCCAAAGATTGCCAAAATTTGAAACCTTGATGCTAATAAGCACCGTTAAAGGCAACGTGGCGAAATTTTGCTTCTCGGATTGCCACCGGTTATTTTTCCTCCGCTTCCTCTGTGTTTCAAAGGTGTTTCTTGAACTGACCGAGAACACTTACGGGAGACCACTATGCAATTCGGACTAAGCGAAAGCCAGCAAATCCTGAAAGACACTGCGCGCAAATTTTTTGGCGGGGAGAGCCCTATCGCGGCAGTGCGCAAGGCCATGGAAACTGAAACTGCTTATGACGCCGCTCTCTGGACCAAGCTTGCCGAGCAGGGCTTCACTGGAATCATTGCGCCGGAGGAGTTCGGCGGCATGGGCCTGGGAAAAGTGGAGCTGATACTGCTGATGGAGGAAGCTGGATACGCGCTGCTGCCAGGACCATTTTTCTCAACCGTCGCGCTGGCTGGAACGGTGATTGAGGCCTGCGCATCGCCTGAGCAAAAGCAGAAGTATCTGGGGCGCATCGCAGCGGGACAGGCGCGGTCTACCGTCGCGCTGGTGGAGTCCGCGGGAAGCTGGGATACCGCCAGTCTGAAGATCAGTTCCGCCGGCAACAAGCTTAGCGGGAAAAAGCTTTTCGTTACTGACGCTGCGGTAGCCGACTTTATCGTAGTAGTCGCGCGCGACGGTGTGTTTGTGGTCGATGCCAAAGCTCACGGCCTGCACATGGAACCCATGAAAGGCATGGACCTGGCCAGAAAGATTTATGCCGTGGAATTCAAAGATACACCGGCAGAAGCGCTTGGCAATTCCAACGGCTTGGCTGGTGCGCTCAATGTGGCCACAGCAGCGCTGTGCGCTGAGATGACCGGCGGCATGCAGCGCGCGCTGGAGTTGACCGTGGCATACGCCAAGACGCGCAAGCAGTTCGGTAAGCCGATTGGCATCTTCCAGGCCGTGCAGCACCTCTGTGCCGATATGTATCTTGAGACTGAGAGTTCGCGGTCCGCCACTTACTATGCGGCGTGGGCGCTGGAAGAAAATACGCCGGACGCCGGTACTTCCGTATCGGTGGCCAAGATGTATGCGAGTGACGCGGCACGCCAGGTGGGCAATCGGGGCATACAGGTCCACGGTGGAATGGGATTTACCTGGGAGAATGACATTCATCTTTACTATCGACGGGCCAAGGCGTCAGAGACCATGCTGGGCGATGCCACGTTTCATCGCGAACGAATTGCCCGGCAGATCATTGACGAGGCATCGGGCGGCAAAAAAAAGGAACGCCCAAAGCAAGCAGCACTCGCATCCAGATAATTTGCAGTAGACTTTCTGATTAAACGCCTTGCTGGTTGATCAACATCTTATGGCTCAGGAACAATGGACGGCGGTTGACAGCTATATAAGCGACCTTTTTATCGCGCCAGATTTTGCCCTGGAAGCGGCCCTCGACTCCAGCAAAGCGGCTGGATTGCCCACCATCAACGTGTCGCCGGCACAAGGCAAGCTCCTGAACCTTTTGGCGAGAGTTCAGGGAGCACGCAAGATTCTGGAACTGGGTACGCTGGGCGGATACAGCACCATTTGGCTGGCGCGCGCTTTGCCGCCGGATGGCAGATTGATCTCCCTGGAGATCGATCCCAGACGCACAGAGATTGCTCGCGCCAATGTCGCGCGTGCAGAACTGGCGAATGTCGTCGAGATACGGCTGGGCCCGGCGATCGATTCATTGCAACAATTGGTGACGGAGGGCCGCGGACCGTTCGACCTGATCTTTATCGATGCCGACAAGCCGGGATATGCGGAATATCTGAAATGGTGTCTCAAGCTGTCGCGGCCGGGCACGCTGATTATCGCCGACAACGTGGTGCGCAAAGGCGCGGTAGCTGATCCGGCCAGCGACGATGAAAACGTGCAGGGCATCCGGAAATTCAACGAAGCGCTGGCTGCGGAAAAACGTGTGACCACAACGGTAATACAGACAGTCGGCTGCAAGGGTTATGACGGTCTGGCAATGATTCTGGTAACAGCGAATTCCTGAACCTTACTGTAGAGATAGGCCCTGCTGCTCCGCGCTTTTACTCCATCCCGTTGCCCAGGAACGCATTTTCAGTTTGCTGATTTAAAATTAGTTAATGTCCCGTTTCTCTGGTTTTTCCCCTGATGCCCTTTCATTTTTACGTGCACTCAAGCGCAACAACAGGCGTGAATGGTTCCAGCCGCGCAAAGAAAAGTATGAAGCACTGATTAAGGCGCCCATGCTGGAGTTTGTCGGGCACCTGAATGAAGAAATGGCCAGCTTCGCCCCAGCGTACGTAACGCCACCGGCAAAGGCTATATACCGCATCTATCGAGACACGCGCTTCTCCCCGGACAAGACGCCATACAAGACGCACATTGCCGCTATCTTCCCGCGCAACAGCGCGGTCAAGCGCGAGGGCGCAGTCTTTTACCTACATTTCACCGAAAAAGAAGTGCTGGCTTTCGGCGGCGTATGGGGGCCAGACCGCGACGAGCTTTTGGCGTATCGCACGTTGCTGCAACAGAACCATCAGGAGTTTGAGTCCCTCCTTGACAACAAGTCTTTGCGAAAAACGGTCGGTGAACTTCAAGGCGAGCAGCTAAGCCGCATGCCCAAAGGATTTCCGGTGGACCATCCAGCAGAATCTCTGCTGCGGCGGAAGCAGTGGTACCTGGAGTCCACGCTGGATATTGGCCTGCTTACGACTCCGCGCGTGATCCCTGAACTGGCAAAGCGGTTTGCGGTTATGGCGCCGATGGTGGAATTTCTCAATCGGCCCTTCGCACAAAAGAAAGCGCCGAAAAAGATGCTGTTTATGGGGTTCTAATCGAGGTCACCAAAAGGGTGTTCATCAGGT
>DASXIL010000034.1:0-2390 GCA_036497985.1 Candidatus Angelobacter sp.
TCTGCGAGTGTCCCGCATCGCCAGAATCGGTATAAGCAGCCAGCGCCTGCTCAAACTTCTCTTCGAAATCAGAGTCGTTTTGTGGCATAGCTCCTCCCTTCCATTGCTGTCAGTTTTTCGCGGAGCAGCTGCCGTGCGCGCATGATTCGGGTACGTACCGTCCCCTCCGGAATATTCATGACCATTGCGATCTGGCTCGACGTCAACTCCTCAATCGTCGAAAGCGCCAGCGGCTGGCGCAGCTCCTCTGGCAGTCCATCGATCAAACTATGGACTTTGGCTTGCCAATCGGCCTCAACCGCCAACTGCTCCGGACCAGGAAGTGGGGAAGCAAGTTCCATCCCCTCCTCTGAAGACACATGCTGTTCCGGCAAACGGTCGATGGCCATGCGCCACGCGGTGCGCGCAAAATAAGCCTTTTCGTCGCGCACATCGCGCCATCTTCCATTCCTGTAGAGCTTCAAGAAAACCTCCTGCACCACGTCCTCGGCATCATGGGCGTTGCGCAGCACGGCATACGCCACGCGAAAGACAAGGCGGGACTGCCGCTGCACGCAGGCTGCGAACTCCACCTCATCCCGCTGCGCCAAGTTGGCTCAACTCTCCCATTCACACGCAAAGACGGCAGGGAAGCGTAGCCCGTTCAGATATTTTCAAAGCGGTTCTTCCCAGTAGGACAGTTTCAATAAAAAAGACGAAGCACCGGGAAGAATGAAGGGTAGAATCACCGGGGGCTTCAACCCGGTGAATATGCGGCAATGTTCTGAGGGGCTCTAGCCCCCGGTGATGTAGCGCGGACTTTAGCCCGCGCATTACATTACGCAGAATCGAAGGGCTTCAGCCCCTGAGGTTATTTAGCCCTTACGCGCTTTCCATTTCGCGACAACGTACGCAAGATACCCAAGCTGGATCACCCATGCCGCGGTGTAGGCCAGCACAAGATGGCGATGAAACATCGGATTCACAATCATGATCCCGTCACTTCCAGCGCGCGCAGCGCAGCATTCTGCTCAGCTAACTGATCGCGGTACGCAATGCCGTAGCGGAAGGTGACAATGAGAGCACCCCACGCCAGCCACGCCACCAGGTTCCACCACACAGCAGGAAACATGCTGGGATCGAGTCCGGCATTCGGTCCGCCAAAAAAGACAGGAGCCGGATGCTGTGTCCGCCACCAGCGCGTCGACATATAAACAATCGGCACATCCGCATAGCCGAAGATGGCCATCACCGCCGCCAGCGTCTGCATCTGTGGTCCGGCCGCAAAGCGCCGCAGCAGTAGATATGCCACATAAATGAGGTACAGCACCAGCGTCGAAGTCAGCCGCTCATCCCACGTCCACCAGATGCCCCATACGGGCCGCGCCCAAAGCGATCCAGTAACGAGCCCGACTGTGCAGAACACAACCCCCATCTCCGCCGCCGCGACGGCAAGCGCATCGGCCTTCATTGCGCGCTGAGTATTTCGATTCCTATAAACCAGATAAACGATCGAAGCGCCGAGGTTGATGGCGAAGAAGACGCTCATCCCGCACCAGGACCCAATGTGGTAGTAAAAGATGCGCTGAATCTCGCCCTGAGTTTGATCCGGTGGTACGACAAACATGGCGACATGAAAGGCCTGGGCAAGCAAGCCGAGTGTAACGACAACCCATAGCCAGCGAAGCAGCTTCATTCCTGATCCTTAATCGGGATAAAAGTACCCCTCAGTGTATCGCGTTCCACAAGCTCAGCGTCCGTACGTTACCACAACACCAAAATTGGCGGACTATCCGTTCCAATGACTCACAAGGTGCATCACGAAATGAGTACCGAAGATAATCGCCGATAGCAAAATACCCAAGGCCATCGGTCTTTTCTTTTGCCAAAGCTTCACGGCTCCGACAATAAAAATCGTTTCCGGGATAGCAAACACCGTGACCCACGCGGCCCACGGCACCCCTCCAAATTCCAGCACCGGAAAGAAATGAAGCGACAGCTGCAGAAGGCCGAACGCGCAGAACGTCAGCGCGATGGCCATGGCGACCCCTAATAGAAGTCCGGCAATCTTTTTCACGAGATCTTTCACCGTCAGTTCCTCCTCATAACCGGAATATCTTTTGAACCATTCCTTAAGAGCACAACTGGAATATCTGAAAATTGCGGTCGTGCTTCCCATCGCCCAAAACAACGCGGCCCAGTCGCTCTCGATAAAATCCAGCTCCCGCAGCATCGCGTTCGCCCAGTCCCGGCATTCGGCCGGTGCATACCGGACAACGGCGCGCAGCAGTCTTGAAGCCAGCCTGCGAGCTGCCGGCATCAGCTCTCCTCCTCACTCCATGCCGGACGTCTCAACCCTTCCGTCGAGAGCGACGTCCGCTGTTCCCGTACAAACTGCAAACCGTCGGGGG
>DASXIL010000035.1:0-3985 GCA_036497985.1 Candidatus Angelobacter sp.
ACTCGTCTGTACTGGGATCATGACGGTACGCCGGCTCACGTAAGGGAGGAATTCAGAAAGGTGCTCCAATGCCGCACTCCCGCGTTGGGCGCGGAGGTTTTTGCATCCGAGAACGGTGAATTGATTGTCTATCATACTTGCAAGTCCCGTACCTGCCCGAGTTGCGGGTATTGGGCGACGAAAAAATGGATACCAGAACGTCTTGCAGCTCTGCCGCCTGTTCGTTACGTGGGTATAACGTTTAGCATGCCCGATGTGCTCTGGCGAGTGTTCCATAATAACCGAGCCTTAGCGGATGCCCTTCCGGTTCTTGCTGCGAATGCGATTCACTCTCTCATAAAAGCAAAACACGGCTTGCGTACCGGCGTCATCGCCTTCCTCCACACTTTCAATGGGAAATTGGAATTCAACTCGCATGTGCATACGATGGCTACAGCCGGAGGCTGGCGGCTCTCTTCTGGTTCCTGGGTCTCGAGTGTGTACTACCATCCGGATATCTTGATGCGCCTATGGCGCCGTGCGGTACTGGATTTGCTGCGTACTGCTCTCGATTCTGGCAAGCTGAAAACGGAAATGACAGTTGAAGAAGTGGAAGCAATGCTGACTAAGCAAGAGCGCTGGTGGAGTCTGAAAATTCAGTCAATTGACTCAACTAAACACTTCTTTCAGTATAGCGGCCGGTATGCCCGACGCCCGGTGATTGCCCAGCGTCGCATCACCGACGTCGATGATCAAACGGTTCAATTTTGGGCAAAAGACAAGCGCGTAGCCGAGATCATTCCGATCCGCCATACCCTAGAGGAATTTATTAACCTCTGGGCTCAGCACATTCCAAAGCGCTACCGACACGCAGTTCGGTACTTTGGGCTGTTTGCTCCACGAGCTATAAATCGAATGTTTGATCGGATCTTCGCTGCCATCCGCTCCAAGCGCCAGCCGCGCCCTAAACCTCCACGTTGGGCCGAGTTCCGCAAGCAAATCTCCAGCAAAGACCCATTGCTGGACCGGATCGGGCAGCGAATGATCTTAGTGCGACAACTTGCACCACAGGAAGCCTGAAATCACCAATTGGAGAAACCATGTTCGTGGGTTAAGTGCGTGTGGATCTGCCCTCTACATCGACCGTCAATAACTGTTCGATGTGAGATCTCAGCCCAAACACTCTGCCACAATGCCCCAGAGGAAACATGTTCACTTTCACGAGCTACGCAAGCCATCTTACGTTTTTACCGTAAACCGCCATGAGAGTTTTGATTTTCTTAGTGATCAAGTATCTCATTCCGGGGAGTGACATTTGGAGGACAGTCTGCAGTATTCTGCCACCCCCTCATTTGAGAGTCCAAATCTTCCTGCTCCTTTAGATTGGCCTTGGCCAACACTAGTTCTCTTACAAATCGCTCAATTTCCCAAAAAATTCTTGAAACATTCCGCCATTAGCCTCATGTGTAAGTAGAGGAGGTTCCTCCGATATTTCGACATTTTGTATCCGAAAGTGCCAGCCACATTAAGCGAAGGTATATGGTGCGAAAAATCAATGTTTGATCCTGCATCTATAAGCGATGCTCCCAATGAGTTTGCGGAGAAACCTGTCTCAAATGGGAATGGCTCATGTGTGGTTATAGGCCCCGCTCGCTCCGGCAAAACCACTCTTCTGCTCGCCATGCATCAGGCGTGCCTGCAGCCCGGCGAGACCGACCAAAGGCAGCAGGGCGAGAACCCCTATCAGCAACACGCCGGTGATGGCTACAAGCTGGATTTTGTTCCTGAAAGTGAATCCACATCAGCGTTAGTGGGCTTGGCAGGGGAATTTCTTTTCCGCGGCAAGACGGTTCAGGCGAGCCGCGAGGTAATGGACTATTCCTTCAGCATCTTTCTTAGTGATCTACGCCAGCCGGGACCGGAACTTTCGCGGCAGATCACGGTAACAGATGGTCCCGGTGGTTATCTATTCCCCGGCGAGGGCGGCGGGCGCAATGCCGGCACTTCCGCTTGGCACACATTGCTCTCCCGGGCCCGCGACGCGCAAAACCTGGTGTTGTGCGTCGATGGTTCAAATCCCGGCGTCGACGTCCTATACAACGGTTTACCAGAACTCATTTTAGGGCTGAAAGGCGACTCGCGGCGGTTGCCGTATCTCCGGGTCTTGCTGCTCATAACGAAGATAGACAAAGTGATCGATGGATTTTGCCGGGGAACAGAGGAGAGCGGAGCCGGCCTGGGGCCCTCATGGAAACCCGCGCTAATCGCCCGGATGCTGGACCCGGTGGCGCAAACGCGGCAACTGCTCGGAAACGTTATTGAAGTTCTGCGCGGCAGCCTTTCATCGAATGCGATTTTGGCTGTCGGAGTCTGCAGCGCTCTTGGTTTCGATGGCAAAACGGGTAATGCCTTTGCTTCAACGATACTCACTCAAGCCGCCGACCGAAGAGTTGTAGCCGACCGGTTGCGCGATTGGGAGCCATTCGGCGTCCGCGAAGTCGTTTTGTTCCTTCTGGCTGGCGTCATCCATCATCCGCTGGCCGAGGTCAGACCTGCAAGCGCCGGCTTTGATGGGCGATTCTGGAATGTGAGAGTGCCTATTTATGTCTAGCCAATATATTCCCGGAAGTGCGGCGCCCGGAGCAGTGGCGGTGCCGGAAAAGCACGAAAGCGCTGTGGAAGACGTAAGCTCCTCGCCACCTGTTCTAATGATTGCGGCTCCGTCTCCCGCGACTCCCAGGTTCGGCACGCTGTTCTGGCTTTCTCACCGGATGGGGCTGGACATATATGGGAGTGCGACCCTTTCCTATGCCGCGCGCGTAGACATGAACGCCGCGGCATTGGTTCTGGCAGCGATTTTTTTGTTTGATACGGCGGCATGGTGCCTGCTGTTTTACTTCATTGTCAATTCCGGCGCCATGAACTTCAGTCCTGGGGGGCTGGTCCTGGCCTCAGGGGGCCTCCTTCCGGCCATGGCTTTGTTTCTATACGAGCGCAGCTTCATGACAGCGGACACCAAAAGCCGGGGCTGGAAGCGGCTTCTTTTGCCCACGGCCATTCGTCTGCTGGTGATCGTGAGCGCCGCATGGATTACGGCGCAGCCGGTCGAATTGCTGACGTTTGGCCAGCGCATCAAGAGCCGCGTCCAGCAGGAGTTGGTGCGAAAAAATATCGTCGGCTATTACCAGGAACTGAAAGAGGCCCAAGCCAAACAAGGCAATGCCGCCGGAGCAGGAAAGGAGATGCAGGACTTCTACATGAAAAAGCTCGAGAAGGCCACGACGCTGCAGGAGCAGCTCAGCAAAAAGGCGCATGACATCTCGATCAGATTGGACGCCGCCCGGCGCGACGAGAGCGCAAAGAGGAGCGTTTTGAACAACGCCGTCAAGGCGGCGCGGGAGCGCATCCTGCAGCGGAATTCGCGAGAGGACCCGCTTTTGGATCCGGATGTGCAACACGCGCAAAGTGCATACGGCACCGTTAAAGCGGACGTCTTCCGGCTCAGCGGCGAACTGGCAGAGACAAAACTCGATCAAGAGGATGCTCAGAATAATGTGGAGAACATCGAGAAGCAGAAGCTGCCCCCAGTCATCGCGAGGAAGAACGCGGACGTGACGACAGAAGGGCTGAAGAAATGGGTTCAGCGTTTGAAGAAAGTGCCTCCCGGAAACGGAGATTGGCTTGAGGAAGATGGCAAGAAGTACGAACTTGCCTTCGTGGACTATGACTTCCTGGAAAAATTCAGAATTATCGACGATGTCCTCTCGGGACGTCCGCCCCGCTGGCCTGGCGCAGACGCGGACATGATCGCCTATTTGAAACAGCAATATGGGATGTATGACATCACGGATACCGGAATCGCCACGAAGCGCCCGGC
This sequence comes from Candidatus Angelobacter sp., assembly GCA_036497985.1. Classification (GTDB taxonomy): domain Bacteria; phylum Acidobacteriota; class Terriglobia; order Terriglobales; family Acidobacteriaceae; genus Angelobacter. Next base: position 3,857 of record DASXIL010000035.1, read on the forward strand.
CACGAACCTCGGCGAGCATGGAGCTGAGGACGCAAAAGAAACGCAACCTAAGGCAGATCCGGCGGGGGCGGCCAGCCATGGCATTCAGCAAGTTGAAGTCGATCCTCTGGCTCAGGAGAGAAATCTGGC